>NZ_JBKJPP010000041.1:0-37340 GCF_046595215.1 Lapillicoccus sp.
TACCAGTCGACGTCGGTGCGAAGGAATGCCGTCATCGCCGCCCGCACCTGCTGCGGATCGGCTGGCGGCAGGACGAAACCGCTGCGGCGCATGACGTCCGCGGCCATGGGCAGGCGAGCCATCCGGCGCGCCAGCGGTGACAGGGGAGCGCCGACGAGGCTCAGGCCCCGGGCCGCTGCCACGGTGATCGGCTTGCGGAGCAGGCGCGGCACCCTCAGCGGTGACAGCATCGTCGAGAAGGTCTCGCCGGGCACCCCGCACAGCGCGAACAGGCCCAGGACCCGATCCGGGTGGACGAGCGCCGTCTCGAAGGACGCGTTGACCCCCAGCGACCACCCGGCGAGGACCGCCGCGTCCTCGCCGGTCGAGTCGAGGACGGCGATCGCGTCCTCGACCATCGAGTCGATGCCGATCGCGTCCTCGTCCGCAGGCCGTTGCGAGCCGGCGACGCCGCGGTGGAACCACGACACGACTCGCACCCCGCAGGCCGGGTCGGCGAGGGCGGGCCAGAAGTCCGGGGTGGTGCCGAGGCCGTTGCACAACACGACCAGTGGGCCGTCGGCGTCGTTGGTCCACGCCTGGAGGAGCGTGCCGTCCCCGCTCGTCACGTCGTAGGAGCGCATGGCGGCCATTGTCCATGGCGGCCATTGACCATGGCGGTCGGACGGCAGGCCACAGCATCCTCAGATGTGCAGGAGAAGGTCCGGACAGGCCCGCCACGCACGGTAGGAACTGGCAGTCACCACTACAAAAGGAGTACGGACCGATGAAGAAGAACACGATGATCACCGCCGGGGCGGCAATCGCCGTCGCCGTGGGGCTCGCGCTCGGCGGCGCAGCGCTGGCCAACGCCGACGGCTCCACCTCCACGCCCACGTCGACGGCCACCTCCACAGCCACGAAGGGGCCCGGAACGGGCGATACCGACTCGGGCAACACCGACTCGAGCAAGCCGATGCGGTCCGACGAGCACTTGCTCACGGGCGCCACGCTGACCAAGGTGACGGCGGCCGTCAAGGCCAAGGAGCCCACTGCGACGATCGAGCGCGTCGAGTCGGACTCGGACGGCGTCTACGAGGCGCACCTGGTGCGCGCCGACGGGACGCACGTCATCGTCCAGGTCGGCGCCGACTTCGCCGTGACCGGCGTCCAGGAACGCCGTGCGGGCGGACCCGGGGGACACGACGGTCGGGGTGGGCGGCCTCCGGCAGGTGGCGGCCAGGGCGAGCAGGCGCCGACGACGTCGGGGTCGTCCGCGACAGCGTGATTCTTGGTCTTCCGAAAGGAACGGCGCGCGACCCTCGCGGGGGTCGCGCGCCATGCCCTTCAGACCGGTCTGCAGACCCGCCGTCCCGACCAGTCGTCGCAACAAGCCACCACGACACGAAAAAGGGACGAATGGGGCATCTGGTGCTGGTGTGAAACATGGTGCACAATGGGCACGGCATACATGAAGGTCTCGTGCGCAGGTTCGTGGGGAAGACGTCCCTCGCACACAGGAGGTCCGGATGTCTGTCGCGCAACCGCGTGTCACCAGGGGTGTGGTCTTCGTCCACTCGGCCCCGACGGCGTTGTGCCCGCACATCGTCTGGGCGCTCGAGTCCGCTCTCGGTGGGCGGGTCAACCTCGCGTGGACGGTCCAGCCCGCCGGTCCGCGTCTCGTGCGCTCCGAACTGTCCTGGACCGCCGAAGCCGGGGTCGGCGCGCGCATCGCCAGCTCGCTGCGAGGGTGGGACAACCTGCGCTACGAGGTGACCGAGGAGCCGTCCCCCGGTACCGACGGCTCGCGCTGGTCGCACACCCCGAGCCTCGGCATCCACCACACCTGGACCTCGGCCAGCGGCGACGCGATGGTCAACGAGGAGCGCCTGCGCGACGCGATCCGCGCCAGCCAGGGCGACCCGATGCGCCTCCAGGCCGAGCTCGACACCGTCCTCGGCGCAGCGTGGGACCGAGAGCTCGAGGCCTTCCGGTATGCCGGTGACGGGGCTCCCGTCCGCTGGCTCCACCGGGTGGGCTGACCGGGCTCAGGCGCGCTGCTCGGCCTTGCCCGCCTCCACGGCGAGCCGGTCGACGAGGTCGTTCATCGGATCGCCCGAGTGCCCCTTGACCCACCGGAAGGTGATGTCCCCCCGCTCACGCACGGTCGTGATGAGGGGTTCCCAGAGGTCACGGCTGACGACGGGCTTCTTGGCGCTCGTGACCCAGCCGCGGGCCATCCAGCCTCTCCACCACCCGTCCCGGAAACAGTTGACGACGTAGGTCGAGTCGCTGACGACGACGAGTGGTCCGTCCAGCGTGGTCACGGCCCTGAGGGCGGCCTGGATCTCCATCCGCTGGTTGGTCGTGTGCGGCGCCCCGCCGGATCCCTGTCGACCGTCCTTCGTGGCCCAGGCCCACCCGCCGGGACCGGGGTTGCCCGAGCAGGCGCCGTCGGTCCAGACCTCCAGGGCTCCGGTCCGGACTGATGACGCGACCCCTGACGCGACTGATGAGGCGACTCCTGACGCGACCACTGACGTGGCCGTGGGTCCGGCCGGGACTGCTCTGTCGGGCCCGACCGAGTCGGGTATGCCCAGGTCGAAACTGCCCTGCGCACACCCGACGTGGGCCCACCGGCGCGTGGTCTTGTCGCCGGCGTCGGTGATCTCCGTACCGGGCTCGATGGGCCGGGCACAGGCCCCGCAGGTGGTGGCAAACTTGGCACGCAGCGGCATACCCCCCAGCCTAGGTGCGCGTGGGAGGTGCGCCGCTCAGACGTTCTTGATGAGCAGGGCCACGTTGTGGCCGCCGAAGCCGAACGAGTTGTTCAGCACGGCGAGGTCTCCGTCGGGCAGGGTGCGGTGCTCGCCGCGGACGACGTCGAGGGGGATGGCGGGGTCGAGGTTGTCGATGTTGATCGTCGCGGGGGCGATCCGGTCCCGGACGGAGAGGATGGAGAAGACGGCCTCGAGCGAGCCCGCAGCGCCCAGGAGGTGGCCGGTCATCGACTTCGTGCCGCTCACGGGGATGCCCTCGGCGGCCGCGCCGAACGCCCGGACGATCGCCTTGGCCTCGGCGACGTCACCGACGGGCGTCGAGGTCGCGTGGGCGTTGATGTGGGCGACGTCCGACGTCGTCAGCCCGGCGCGCTCGAGCGCCTCGAGCATGGCCCGGGCCGCGCCGGCGCCCTCGGGGTCCGGTGCGGTGATGTGGTGCGCGTCGGCGGACATGCCGACGGCGGCCAGCTCGGCGTAGATCTTCGCGCCGCGGGCGTTGGCGTGCTCCTCGGTCTCGAGGACGACGAGGGCCGAGCCCTCACCGAGCACGAACCCGTCGCGGTCGGTGTCGTAGGGGCGAGAGGCCCTGGCCGGGTCGTCGTTGCGGGTCGAGAGGGCGTGCATGGCCGCAAACCCAGCGATCGGCAGGGCGTGGACGGCCGCCTCGGTGCCCCCGCAGACGACCATGTCGGCGCGGCCGCTGCGGATCATCTCGGCACCCAGACCCATGGCCTCGGCCCCGGAGGAGCAGGCGCTGACGGGGGTGTGCGCCCCGGCGCGAGCGCCGAGCTCGAGGGAGACCGCGGCGGCGGGGCCGTTGGGCATAAGCATGGGCACGGCGAGCGGGTAGACCCGGCGGGGGCCCCTCTCGCGCAGGTTGTCCCACTGGTCGAGCAGCGTCCAGACACCGCCGATGCCGGAGCCGATCGCGACCGCGAGGCGCTCGGGTTCCACGTCGGGGGCCCCGGCGTCCTGCCAGGCCTCACGGGCGGCGATCAGCGCGTACTGCGAGCCCGGGTCGAGTCGGCGCGTCTCGACCTTGGTGAGGACGTCCGCCGGCTTGGTGTGGATCGTCGCCGCGAAGGTGACCGGCAGCTCGTACTTCGCCACCCAGTCGGCCGCGATGTCTCGGGCCCCGGAGCGCCCGGCGAGGACGGCTTCCCAGGTCGACGAGACGGTGCCACCGAGGGGGGTGGTGGCACCCAGGCCGGTGACGACGATGCGCTGCTCGCGGGGGGACGTCATGGTGTCGGGCTCCTTGGCATCTCGGCCGCGGGGGCCGCGGCTTGTGGTGGTGCGGGTCGGGCGGGCGGTGCGGCGACGGTACCGCGGCATGCCGGGGGTGTGAGGTCGTGCGCCAATGAGCGTATGCCGTGCCGCGCGGGCGCGGGCCGCCTCCGGTCGCGAGATCTGACACCAGGTGGCGCCCGACCTCCGCAAACCGGAGGGGCCGCGGTGGGTCAGGCCTGGGCGCTGCCGATGTAGGTCACGGCGTCGCGGACCGTCTTGAGGTTCTTGACCTCGTCGTCGGGGATGCGGACGCCGAACTTCTCCTCGGCGTTGACAACGATCGTCATCATCGACAGGGAGTCGATGTCGAGGTCGTCGGTGAAGGACTTGTCGAGCTCGACGGAGTCGGTCTCGATGCCGGTCTCCTCGTTGACGATCTCGGCCAGACCCTCGAGGATCTCCTGCTCGCTCTGCGCCATGTGACTGTTCTCCTTGGTTGAGTGGTCCGTGCGGGTGGTGGTGCCGGTGTTGCGATGTCCCGAGTGACCCGTCGGGACGCGGGAGTTGGGTGGGTGGGGAGGCGGTCAGGGGATGACGATGACCTGAGCGGCATACACCAGACCAGCTCCGAAGCCGATCTGGAGCGCGAGGCCGCCGCTGGGGATCTGCTTCTCGCGGATCATCCGCTCGGTGGCGAGGGGGACCGACGCTGCCGAGGTGTTGGCCGTCTCGGCGATGTCGCGCGCGACGGGGATGTCGGCGGGCAGCTTGAGCTGTTTGATCATCGCGTCGATGATCCGCATGTTGGCCTGGTGGGGGATGAAGGCGTCGAGGTCGTTGATGGTGATGCCGGCCTTGTCGATGGCCTGCTGCGCGACAGGGGCCATGCCCCACACGGCCCACCGGAAGACGGTCTGGCCGGCCATGCCGATGGCGGGCCACTTCTTGTCGGTGTCGCGGATGTCGGTCCAGGGCTCGCGCTGGGAGATCGCCTGCCACTGGGCACCGTCGGAACCCCATATCGTCGGCCCGATGCCCGGGGTGTCCGAGGGACCGACCACCGCGGCGCCGGCGCCGTCGCCGAAGATGAAGGCGCTGCCGCGGTCGTCGTAGTCGGTGAAGTCGGACAGCTTCTCGACGCCAATGACGAGGACGTACTCGGCGCTGCCGCCGCGGACCATGTCGTTGGCCAACGAGATGGCGTAGCAGTAGCCGGCGCAGGCCGCGGAGATGTCGAAGGCCGCGCACTGGATGCCGAGCCGGTCCGCGAGCATGGGTGCGGCAGCGGGGGTCTGGTAGGGGTGCGTCACGGTGGCGGTGATGATCGCGCCGATCTGCGATGCCGTGACACCGGCCACGTCGAGGGCCTGGCGTGCGGCGTGCTCGGACATGTCGACGACGGTCTCGTCCTTGGCCGCCATCCGGCGCGAGATGATGCCGGAGCGCTCGCGGATCCACTGGTCCGAGGAGTCGATGCGCTCGACGAGCTCGGTGTTGGGGACGACCCGCTCGGGCCGGTAGGCCCCCACGCCCCAGATCCGGGCGTGTCGGGCGCCGTCACCGGCAGCGAGCGTGCCGGTGCCCTTGGCCTTCGGGGCGGTCGGAGTGGTCGAGGTGGTGGGAGCCGGGGGAGCCTGCGTGGTGTCGCTCATGGTCGGTCCTCGGGGTTGGCGGTGGAGTGGTGCCGGACGAGGGCGCGGGCGGCCTCGAGGTCGTCGGGCGTCTTGAGGGCGACGAGCTCGACGCCCTTCATGGCGCGCTTGGCGAGGCCGACGAGGGTGCCCGCGGGGGCGAGCTCGATGAGGCCGGTGACGCCGAGCGACGTCATCGCCTCCATGCAGAGATCCCAACGGACCGGGTTGCTCACCTGGGTGACCAGGCGCGCCACGACGCCGGCGCCGTCGCGAACGACCGCCCCGTCGGCGTTGGACAGCAGCGCGACCCGCGGGTCGTGGGTCTCGAGACCGGAAGCCTGCTCACGCATCGCGTCCACGGCGGGGCGCATGTGCTCGGTGTGGAAGGCGCCGGCGACCTGCAGCGGGATGACCCGTGCCCTGGCCGGGGGATCGGCGGTCAGCGCAGCGAGCTGCTCGGCGGTGCCGGCTGCGACGACCTGCCCGGCGCCGTTGACGTTGGCGGGGGTCAGCCCGTGGCGCTCGAGGACCTCGAGGACCTCGCTCGGGTCCCCGCCGAGGACGGCGCTCATCCCGGTCGGGGTCAGCGCGCTCGCCCGGGCCATGGCCCGGCCGCGGACGGTGACGAGGGCCAACGCGTCCGCGTGGGAGAGGACCCCCGCGCCGGCAGCGGCCGTGATCTCCCCGACGGAGTGGCCGGCGGTCACGCCGGTCGTCTCGGCCAGGGTGGCCGGCTGGTCGGCGAAGAGGGCGTCGAGGGCCAGCAACCCGGCGCCGACGATGAGCGGCTGGGCCACGGCGGTGTCACGGATCGTGTCGGCGTCCGACGTCGTGCCGTGGGCGACGAGGTCGACGTCGGCGGCGGAGGACAGCGCGGCGGCCTGCTCTCGCAACCCCGCAAGCTCAAGCCAGGGGGAGAGGAAACCGGGGGTCTGGGAGCCCTGTCCGGGGCAGACGATGGCAAGCACGTATCCCACCCTCCCGTCTTGTCGTGCCGGTGGTCGCCACCGAACCCCCCCAACAATAGCGAGCGACGTTGGAGGTTACCTACAAGAGCCCGCCCGGTATGCCGGGCAGCCGCCCGGGTGCGTCGGCCCGCCCCGGTGCGTCGTGCCGCCCCGGTGCACCGGCCCGCCAGGGCATCCGCGTCGGCTCCGACAGGCGGCCGACGGCGAGGGCCAGGAGCACGGTGTGTGCCTCGCGAGGGTGAGTGAGGTCGTAGCCGATCAGCACCCCGATCCGGCCGAGTCGGTAGCGCACCGTGTTGGGGTGGACGAACAGCACCCGGGCGGTCGCCTCGAGTGCGCACCCGGTCTCGAGGAAGACCGACGCTGTGCGCAGGAGGGCGGGCTGGGCCTCGAGCGGGTGGTAGATCCGGTCGACGAGGGTGCGCCGGGCGGGCCCGTCGCCGGAGAGGACCCGCTCGGGCAGGAGCTCGTCAGCGAGGATCGGTCGCGGAGCCTCGGGCCACGCGGGGGCGGCGGCCAGCCCGCTCAGCGCAGCCCGGGCCGAGCGCCCGGCGGCGAAGAGGTGGGGGACCGTCGGGCCGACGACGAGCGGTCCGTCTCCGAAGTGCCCTGCGATGTCGGTGACGACCCCCATCGCGTCGGTGGTGCCGCCGAGGATGACGACGAAGCGGCGGCGTTGGACGGCGGCGAGGGACTCCGCTCCGTGCCGCGCCGCCGCGCGGCGGAGGGCGTCCACCGCCTCAGCGGGGCTGCGCGGGGGCGTGCCCCCGGCCACGACGGTCACCGGGGCCACCGATCCCCAGCCGAGCGCGGTGGCCCGGGACTGCATCGAGTCGTCCGCCTCGCCGCGCAGGACGGCGTCGACGACGAGCGCCTCCAGTCTGGCGTCCCACGCACCGCGGGCCTCGGCCGCCTCGGCATACACCTGTGCGGCGGCGAAGGCGATTTCGCGCGAGTAGCGCAGCACCGACTCCCGCAGCGGCTGCTCGTCACCGTTGGCGGCGAACTGGGTGACCTCCTCCTCGACGGCGTCCACGATGGAGCGCACGAGGTCGAGGGTCTGTCCCAGGCTGATCGAGCGGGTCAGCTCCTTGGGTGCCGTGCCGAAGACGTCGACCGTGATCGGCTGTTCGCGCCCGTCGGAGCGCAGCCAGCTGATGAAGGACCCGATGCCGGCCTGGGCGACGAGACCCACCCACGAGCGGTCCTCGGCGGACAGCGCCCGGTACCAGTCGAGTGCATCCATCCGACGCAGCGCCGACGCGGAGAGGATCCCCGCGCTGCGCTCGATGCGCCGCCGGGTCGCGACGGTGAGGCGCGGTCGCGGGGGGGCGCTGGGCGTTCGGGGAGCCGAGAATGGCGTGGCCATCGCCCCAGTGTATTTGTGGACCACTGACAAAGAGCCGCGCGCCCGTCCATCACCGTGGAGTCACGGAATGTGCACCGACCAGCCCGATGCCACAGCCCGGGCCAGCCACGCCGCCTTCGGTCGGCGGCTCCGTTCAGTCCAACCCTTTCCTCCGTTCAGTGACCCCGACAGGTCCACTCGTCAGTCACTATGCCGTGCCCACCACCGGGGGCACGGCACCTGGGGTGGGGTGGGACGAAGCGCTGCCCACGTGGGTGGGCACGGCATAGTGCGCGAAAGGGTAGGTCCAGCTCAGCCCAGGAGGACCCAGCAGTCAGCGCAACCAGCAGTCAGTCGGTCCCGAAGTCGAAGGAGGACCGCTCCAACGCCTCATCGAGGCCCTCCACTTCGTCCGCTTCGTTGCCGGCGGCGATCGCGTCCGCCCCGCCCGCCTCGAGCTCGCCGACAAGGGCAGCGGTCTGCCCACCGAGGAGCTGGCCCTGCGCGGCATACATCTCGAGTTTGGAGCGGGTGTCGGCGATGTCGAGGTTGCGCATCGTGAGCTGGCCGATCCGGTCGACGGGGCCGAAGGCGGCGTCCTCGGTGCGCTCCATCGAGAGCTTGCCCGGGTCGTAGCTGAAGTTCGAGCCTCGCGTGTCGACGATCGAGTAGTCGTCGCCCCGTCGCAGGCGCACCGTGACCTGGCCTGTGACGGCTGAGGCGACCCAGCGCTGCAGCGACTCGCGCAGCATGAGCGACTGGGGGTCCAGCCAGCGGCCCTCGTAGAGCAGCCGCCCCAGGCGGCGCCCCTCCGCGTGGTAGTTCGCGAGGGTGTCCTCGTTGTGGACCGCGTTGAGCAGCCGTTCGTAGGCCAGGAAGAGCAGCGCCATCGCCGGCGCCTCGTAGATCCCGCGGCTCTTGGCCTCGATGATCCGGTTCTCGATCTGGTCGGACATGCCGAGCCCGTGCCGGCCGCCGATGACGTTCGCCTCGTGGACGAGGTCGACCGCGGACGCGTAGTCGCGTCCGTTGAGGGACACCGGCCGGCCCTGGACGAAACCGATCGTCACATCCTCGGGCTCGATCGCCACGGACGCGTCCCAGAACCGCACGCCCATGATCGGCTCGACCGTCTCGAGCGAGGTGTCGAGGTGCTCGAGGGTCTTGGCCTCGTGGGTGGCGCCGAGCAGGTTGGCGTCGGTCGAGTAAGCCTTCTCTGCGGAGTCGCGGTAGGGCAGGTCGTGGGCCAGGAGCCACTGCGACATCTCCGTGCGCCCCCCGAGCTCGGCGACGAATTCGGCGTCGAGCCACGGCTTGTAGATCCGCAGGGACGGGTTGGCGAGCAGCCCGTAACGGTAGAACCGCTCGATATCGTTTCCCTTGTAGGTCGATCCGTCGCCCCAGATCGAGACGCCGTCCCGCTGCATCGCCCGCACGAGCAGGGTGCCGGTGACGGCTCGCCCCAGGGGCGTGGTGTTGAAGTAGACCTTGCCCCCGGAGCGGATGTGAAAGGCGCCGCAGGCGATCGCGGACAGGCCCTCCTCGACGAGCGCGTGCTTGCAGTCGACGAGTCGCGCCAGCTCGGCGCCGTACTCGCCGGCACGGCCCGGGACCCCTTGGATGTCGGGCTCGTCGGGTTGGCCGAGGTCGGCGGTGTAGGTGCACGGGACGGCCCCCCTGTCGCGCATCCACGCCACAGCCACCGAGGTGTCCAGACCCCCGGAGAAGGCGATCCCGACACGTTCACCGACAGGGAGGGACGTCAGTACTTTGGACACGCCGCACAGCCTAGGGGCAGCCCCGCATCCCGGACGCGGCTGGGTTCAGGACTCGCCGCCGGCGTTGCCGGAGGTGCCGGCGGTGATGTCGTCCAGACGGTACTTCTTCGCCGCCTGCACGGCGTGCTCAGCCGGGACGGCGCCCTGCCTGGCGAGCATCTGCAGGGTGCGCACCGCCAGCGACGGACCGTCGATGTGGAAGAAGCGGCGCGCCGCGGCCCGGGTGTCCGAGAAGCCGAAACCGTCGGCGCCGAGCGACATGAAGTCGCCCGGGACGTACTGCCTGATCTGGTCCTGGACGGCCCTCATGTAGTCGGAGACCGCGAGGACCGGGCCCTGGGCGTCGGCGAGCTTCTGGGTGACCCAGGGGACGCGCCTCTCCCGGTCGGGGTGGAGGAAGTCCTGCTCGTCGCAGGCCATCCCGTCGCGGCGCAGCTCGCTCCATGACGTCACCGACCACACGTCGGCGGCGACGCCGAAGTCCGCGGCCAGCAGCTCCTGGGCCTCGAGGGCCCACAGCACGCCCACACCGGATGCCAACAGCTGGGCCCGGGCCGGGGTCTCGGTCCAGCCCTCGGTCTTCGCGGGGGCGATGAGGTGCATCCCCCGCGTGATGCCTTCGACGTCGACGTCCTCCGGCTCCCTCGGCTGCACCAGCGGCTCGTTGTAGACCGTGAGGTAGTAGATCAGGTTCTTGTCGTCGTTCTCTCCGCTCGCATCTCCATACATCCGGCGCAGGCCGTCTTGGACGATGTGGGCCATCTCGTAGCCGTAGGCCGGGTCGTAGGACACGACGGCGGGGTTCGTCGAGGCAAGCAGCGGCGAGTGCCCGTCGGCGTGCTGCAGGCCCTCACCGGTCAGCGTCGTGCGACCGGCCGTGGCGCCGATGAGGAAGCCGCGGGTCATCTGGTCGGCAGCCGCCCAGATGGAGTCTCCGGTGCGCTGGAACCCGAACATCGAGTAGAAGAGGTAGATCGGGATCATCGGCTCGCCGTGCGTGGCGTAGGAGGTCCCGGCCGCCGTGAACGCCGCGAGCGAGCCGGCCTCGTTGATGCCGAGGTGGAGGATCTGCCCGTTGACGGCCTCGCGGTAGGCGAGCATGAGGTCGTGGTCGACAGGGGTGTAGTTCTGCCCGTGCGGGTTGTAGATCTTGATCGTCGGGAAGAACGAGTCCATGCCGAAGGTGCGGGCCTCGTCGGGGATGATCGGCACGACCCGTTTGCCGAACTCCTTGTCGCGCATCAGGTCCTTGAGCAGGCGCACGAACGCCATGGTCGTGGCGATCTCCTGTTTGCCGGAGCCCTTCCTCGTCTGGGCGTAGGCGTCGTCGCCCGGGAGCTTGAGCGACTCGTGCTGGACCCGGCGCGACGGGACCCCGCCGCCGAGGGCCGCCCGGCGCTCGAGCATGTAACGGATCGAGGGGTCGTCCTTGCCCGGGTGGTAGTACGGCGGACGGTAGGGGTCGGCCTCGAGCTGCTCGTCCGAGATCGGGATCCGCAGCTCGTCGCGGAAGGCCTTCAGGTCGTCCAGGGTCAGCTTCTTCATCTGGTGCGTCGCGTTGCGTCCGGCGAAGTGCTTGCCGAGGCCGTAGCCCTTGATCGTCTTGGCAAGGATGACGGTCGGCTGCCCGGTGTGCTCGGTGGCGGCCTTGTAGGCGGCATATACCTTGCGGTAGTCGTGCCCGCCGCGCTTGAGGTTCCAGATGTCGGCGTCGGTGAGGTTCTCGACCATCTTGCGGGTGCGTGAGTCGCGACCGAAGAACTCCTCGCGGACGTAGGCCCCGTCGTTGGCCTTCATCGTCTGGTAGTCGCCGTCGCTCGTCGAGTTCATGACGTGGATCAGCGCGCCGTCCCGGTCCGCCGCGAGGAGCGGGTCCCAGCCACGGCCCCAGACGACCTTGATGACGTTCCAGCCCGCGCCCCGGAAGAAGGCCTCGAGCTCCTGGATGATCTTGCCGTTGCCGCGGACCGGGCCGTCGAGGCGCTGCAGGTTGCAGTTGACGACGAAGGTGAGGTTGTCCAGCTCCTCGCCCGCAGCGAGCTGCAGCAGGCCACGCGACTCCGGCTCGTCCATCTCGCCGTCACCGAGGTAGGCCCACACGTGCTGCTGGGACGTGTCCTTGAGCCCCCGGTTGTGCAGGTACTTGTTGAACTGGGCCTGATAGATGGCGTTCATCGGTCCGATGCCCATCGACACCGTCGGGAACTGCCAGAACCCCGGCGCGAGGCGCGGGTGGGGGTAGGACGGCAGCGACCTGTTCTTGCCGTCGACCAGGTGGCTCTTCTCCTGGCGGAACCCGTCGAGGTCCTCCTCCGCAAGCCGGCCCTCGAGGAAGGCGCGGGCATACATGCCGGGGGAGGCGTGGCCCTGGAAGAACACCTGGTCGCCGCCGCCGGGGTGGTCCGGTCCACGGAAGAAGTGGTTCAGGCCGACCTCGTAGAGGGTCGCCGCCGAGGCGTAGGTCGAGATGTGGCCGCCGACACCGACGTCCGGGCGCTGGGCCCGGTGCACGATGACCGCGGCGTTCCACCTCAGGTAGCGCCGGTACTCGCGCTCGACGTCCTCGTCGCCCGGGAACCACGGCTCCTGCTCCGGGCTGATCGTGTTGACGTAGTCGGTCGCGGTCAGCGACGGGACCCCCACCTGCATCTCGCGGGCCCGCTCGAGCAGCTTGAGCATGATGTAGCGGGCCCGGGTGCGGCCCACCCCCTCGATGACGCCGTCGAGCGACTCGAGCCACTCCTGCGTCTCGTCCGGGTCCGTGTCAGGGAGCTGACTCGGGATGCCGTTGAGGATGGGTCCGGCTTCCTGTCGTGCCACAGCGCATCGTTCCTCTCTCGGGCACTCGTCCATGGTGGGGACGGGTCACTCCCATCCTCCACCCCGGACGGGGCCCACGTCACACCCGGGGCGGCTCAGTCGGGTATGCCGGCCCGCCGGCCGCCGCTGTAGACGGTCATCCGTGGGGGGCGGACGAAACCGACGAGGGTCAGGTCCACCTCCTGGGCGAGCTGGATCGCCAGCGAGGACGGGGCCGAGACGGCGGCCAGGACGGGGATACCGGCCATCAGGGCCTTCTGGGTCAGCTCGAAGCTGGCCCGGCTGGTCACCACGAGGACGTGGCCGCTCAGGGGAAGGCGTCCCTCACGGGCGGCCCAGCCGATGACCTTGTCGACGGCGTTGTGCCGCCCCACGTCCTCCCGGGCCACGAGCAGCTCGCCGTCGGCCGTGAAGAGGCCGGCCGCGTGGATGCCCCCGGTGCGGTCGAACACCTTCTGGCGCTCGCGCAGGCGATCGGGGAGGGTGACCAGCAGCGCCGGGTCGACGACCGTGTCGTCCTCGTGCACGGCATACCGGCTCGTGCGGCGCAGGGCGTCGATGCTCGCCGTGCCGCACACGCCGCAGGCGCTGGTCGTGACGAAGCGGCGGGCGTCGCGGGCGGTCGGCTGCGCCACCCCCTCGGCGAGCGTGACGTCGACGACGTTGTAGGTGGGGGAGCCCGACTCGTCCTCGTCGAGACAGTGCATCAGCTGCCGCACGTCGGAGGCAGCGCGGATCAGCCCCTCGCCGTGGAGGAAGCCGATGGTGAGGTCGAAGTCGTCCCCCGGGGTGCGCATCGTCACCGTGAGGGCCTGGCCGGCGACCCGGATCTCCATCGGTTCCTCGACGGCCACCGTGTCGGGCCGGCGGGTCAGCACCGGAGCCGAGGGGTCGCCGAGATCGATCCGTAGTGCCGGGGTCCGTTGTGTCACGCGTCCCATTGCTCCACTGTATGTCTGGGAAATGTGTGTCATCGCTCCGGCGTCCACTAGCGTGGTGCTGCAGCCGGAGCGTCCGCCCGGTGGCAGGGAAATGACGGAGGGATCGACAGGTGGCAGCGACCGCGGAAGCGGCCTCTTTGGGTTCGGCGCTGACGAAGCTGGGATTCGGCAAGGGTCAGGTGGTCCAGGAGCTCGGTTACGACACCGACGCGGATGACGGCCTCAGGTTCGCCATCGAGGACATCACGACGACCGAGCTGGTGGACGAGGACTACGGCGACGTCGCCGATGCCGTGCTCATCTGGTTCCGGGACGACGACGACGACCTCGTCGACACGCTCGTCGACGGGTTGACGACCTTGGCCGAGGGGGGGTTCCTCGTGCTGTGCTCGCCGAAGTCGGGCCGGCCCGGGCACGTCCAGGCAAGCGACGTCGAGGAGTCCGCGGTGACCGCCGGGCTGCACACGGCCGGCACGGTGAACGTCTCCTCCGACTGGGCGACGACCCGACTGGTCTCCCCCAAGTCCCAGCGGCGCTGACCGCCGCTCCCGCGCGGGCCCGGGCTGGCACACTGTGCGCCATGACCAGCCCCACGACGCCGCTCGCCGTCGGCGACCCCGCAGCCCCGTTCAGCCTGACCAACCAGCACGGCGAGAGCGTGTCGCTGTCCGACTTCGCGGGCACGAAGCACGTCGTCCTCGTGTTCTACCCCTTCGCGTTCTCGGGGATCTGCACCGGTGAGCTGCGCGAGATCCGTGACGGACTCGAGGACTTCGAGGGCGACGACATCCAGGTCCTGGCGATCTCCTGCGACGCGATGTACTCCCTGCGGGCCTGGGCCGACGCCGAGGGGCATTTCTTCCCGCTGCTCAGCGACTTCTGGCCGCACGGCGAGGTCGCCAGGGCCTATGGCGTCTTCTCCGAGGACAAAGGGTTCGCCATCCGCGGCACCTTCCTGATCGACAAGGACGGCTGCGTGCGCTGGACGCTCGTCAACGGGGTGGGCGAGGTCCGCGACTTCTCCGGCTACCGCGAGGCGCTCGCGCAGCTGCGTGGCTGACGCGCGGGTTGGTCCTCTCGAGGGCGGGTGACGTCTGGCACACTGCTGCCTGCCCCGCCTGCTCCGCCCTGCTCGGGTGTGGGCCTGCCCGGCGGGGTAGGGGCCTGTAGCTCAGCTGGTAGAGCACCGCGTTTACACCGCGGCTGTCGTCGGTTCGAACCCGGCCGGGCCCACGCGTCACATCGCAGGCCCCGGGAGGCTGCCGGGGGAGTGGTCTGCGCTCCCCTCCCCAAGGTTTCCCCAGCTCGTCTGCGGACGACGCGAACTCGGGCGTCAGCAACATCAGGACCAGCCCAGGCTGCTTGACCAGCCAGCCCGTCGCCAAGGGCCTCGACGCCGCAGTGGTTCTCCGTGCTCAAGGAGGCCGAGCTCGGCGGCGGTTGCGGTCGGGGCCAGGTCGGTGGCCGGATCATCGCCGAAGTCATCCTGATGGCCGGGTGGTGTAGGCCAGCGCCGTCGAGGCAGCGCAGGCACCGCGAGTACAGACGGTTGCGCTTGCGGACACGTCGGACGAGGATCGAGGGATGGCTGACAACAGCATGATCACCGTGTCCCGCACCATCGACCACTCCGCGTCCGAGATCTTCGACGTCCTGACCCTGCCCGCACGTCACCCCGAGCTGGACGGTTCTGGCTTCGTGGTGTCCGACGACCGGACCGACCGGATCACCGCCGTGGGCCAGGTCTTCACCATGAACATGACGGGCGAGCACATGGGGGGTGACTACCAGACCGAGAACCATGTCGTGGGCTATGACAAGAACCGGCTCCTGGCGTGGAAGACGGCCCCTGCCGGCACGGAACCACCCGGGTGGGAGTGGGTGTGGGAGCTCACGGCCCGGGGCGGCGACTCCACCGAGGTCGCCCTGACCTACGACTGGAGCGCCGTCACCGACAAGGAGCTGCTCCAGAAGATCCACTTCCCGCTCGTCTCCGAGCAGCAGCTCGAGGACTCGTTGGCCAACCTCGCCTCCGCCGTCTCGACCTGACCGCCGCGGGGCCGGGCGCCTCGTCCCGTCCAAGAGGTCGCGCAGCGTGCGGTTGTCGCGCCGGCACGGCATACGCGTCCTGACCCTTGAAGCCGGTCTAAGGGGGTAGCAGGTGCACGCAGGGTCGGATCAGCCGGCCCGGACCCCGAAGGAGATACCGAGTCGGACGACGACCAGCTGGACACGATCCGGGAGATCATGACGTCCGAGCGCACCTGCATGCTCGTGACCTCCGGCGACGACGGGCGGCTGAAGGCCCACCCCATGACCACGCAGGAGGCGGACGACCACGGGGACGCGTGGTTCATCGCGAGCTCGCGTTCCGAGACGGTGGCCGACATCCGGGCGCGACCGCAGGTCAACGTCAGCTATGCCGGGAGCAGCTCGTGGCTCTCGATCGCGGGCAGGGCGACCGTCGCGCAGGACGCTGCCAAGAAGGAAGAACTTCACGGAGGCCTGGTTCCCCGACGGCAAGGACGACCCCAGCATCGTGGTCATCAAGGTCAGTGGTGACTCCGCGCAACACTGGACAGTCCCGGCCGGGTCCTGACGATCGCCTCCATGCTCAAGGCGCGGGTCACCGGTCACACCCCGGACTCCCGCGAGTCGGCGACCGTGGACCTCTCGGACGCGTAGCCACCCGCAGGCGGCGTCAGGCAGGCCCGACCAGATAGTCGATCGGCTTGCAGACGCCGCCGTTGGACTTCTGCGCGGAGCACGCCGTCAGCCCCACGTGCAGGTCCATCTCCGCGCGCAGGACGAGGCGGTCGCCAGCCACCGACGTGGGGGGGTCGATGTGCAGTACGCCGCACGGGTCGGTCCAGACGTTCATGAAGATGTTCAGGGTCGTGGAGACCTGGTCGGGGGAGACCCCGAACTGCTGCAGGCCTAGGCACAGGTTCTCGAAGCAGCTGGGGTGCGGGGCGCCGCCGAGTTCCGGGTAGAGCAGGTCGAAGGTCTGCTGGCTGCACGGCGTGAGCAGGAAGTCGTGTCGTCCGCAGGTGTCCTCGACGATGGTCGCCATCGGCCGGCTGCGGTTGCTCCAGAGCACGTCGCCGGTGGTGAAGAACACCCGGTTGCCGTAGTCGATCGTGCGCCCGTTGGAGAGCCACTCGCCGTGGTCGTCCGCAGCGAAGGCGAAGAAGTCGCTGACCTGCCCGCCGGTCGGGTCCACGACGGTGAGGGTCTGCCCGGCGCTGAGCAGGAACCCGGTGCCCGTCTGGGGCGCGAGCCGCCTCATCCGTGGTCCTCTGCCTCGAAGGGGGCCTGCCAGGACGGGGCGACCTGACGGCCGGAGTACTGACGCGCCTCTGAGCTCTTCCCGTGGTCGGAGACCATCGGGTTGATGCTGCCCTGCAGGGAGGCGTCTCGTTCGCGGATCCGGTCCCGCATCCGGGGGAACTGCCCCGACTCGCGCAGCTCCTCGAACTGGCGGTGCACGTTGAACACGAGGGTGGGAGTCGCGGCCCGGCGGGCATCCCGCGAGGCCTGCGGGTGCAGACCCACGATGAAGAACGCGGTCCCGGCCACGCTGAAGGCGAAGTGCTCGTCGGTCGGGTCGGCCGACACCTCGCCGTCCCATGGCACCTCGTCGCCCTCGTGGAGCCGCCGCAGCTGCGACCACAGCAGCTGCTCGAAGTGCAGCTCGTCGCGGATCTGCGGGCCACGGAAGACCGCGATGAACGAGGCGAAGCCGCCGTCGCGGTCCATGGAGGCGGCGAAGTCGCCCAGGTCCTGCAGGAGCCTCTGTGTGCTGGACGGGCCACCCAGGTCCCCATACATCCGCACCGTCGCGTTGTCGCGGCGGAAGACCGACCGCGCCCCGAGGCACGGATAGTCCGGGTGGGCCACCATGGCGACGATCGAGTCCTCGAGGACCACGTCGGGGGCCGACTCGGGATCCGGGACTGGGGGTGCCAGCGTTGCCATGCACCCTTCCTGCCCCGAGCAGACCGCGTCCACACCTCACCCGTCGGGGAACTTCGCCCTGCCCCGGCCGACACCTGCGAGAGCGCCCCTGGCTGCGACGCCGGACACCTCACCTTCGGGCGGTGCGTCTAGTCTCTGTGTGTCAGGGGCCATGATCGTGGGATCGAGGAGTTGGACATGCAGGAGCTTAAGGCGGTCTTTGCCGAGATGGCGGACACCATCTACGCCTCCGATGACGCGGACACCGTCTACCAGGCGCTCGTCAACTCGGCGACCCAGCTGATCCCCGGGTGTGACCGGGCCTGCCTCATGCTCGAGCGTCACGGCAGGTTCATCACGGTCGCGGCCACGGACGAGATCGCGTATGCCGTGGACCAGGCCGAGCGCGACCTCGGCGAGGGCCCCTGCCTCGACGCCATCACGGATGAGGCCTTCCAGTTCGACCCGAACATCGAGGACGGTTCGCCGTGGCCGCGCCTGGCCGAGCGACTGCTGCGGACCACCCCCGTGCGCGGGATGATCGGCTACCGCCTGCTCGTCGACGAGGCCAAGGTCGGTGCGCTGAACATCTTCTCGGATCACGCCGATGCCCTGACCGAGGCCTCTGCCGACGCCGGCGCGGTGATGGCGTCGTTCGCCTCCGTCGCCGTGATGACCGCCGGCGCGCGCGGCGAGGCGCTGCAGCTGCGTCGGGGGCTGGAGTCCAACCGCGAGATCGGCAAGGCGGTCGGGCTGCTCATGGCGGCGCACCACGTGTCGCAGGAGCGGGCCTTCGAGATCCTCAAGGCCACGTCCCAGCAGCTCAACCTCAAGCTCGCCGTCGTGGCGGAAGAGATCGTCCTGGGTCAGGAGCGACAGTTCGGGCGGGCCGACCATGTCGCCGGCCATTCGCCGGGCGGCCGCTGAGCGGCATCGGCTGTGGCGGGTTCGGTGCTGCAGCAGACGGCACCTGCGCGGCCCGAGAATGCGCCCCGGCGGCCACGTGGTTTGAAGCTCGCCGAGGCTCGGTCCGCCTGACATCCGGATCTCCGACGGTCCGTGATCCTTGTGTGCCCCGTTTCCCAGCCGATATGCACGTAGGGCTGGTATTGGCTGCTACGCCGGTGGACGGTGGCGGCGGCGGGGTCCGGCCACGAATGCCCGCACCCGGACGGGGTAGGTGAGCCGGCGCCGGTGCACAGCCGGCGGGTGCACCCGGGTCACCGGCATCGCAGCCACCTGGGACCTGAGGAGATCGACGTGGCCACCACGCAGCTGACGGGAAAGCAGTTGACAGGAAAGACGATCGCCTTCGCCGTGTCGAAGGAGGGCATCGAGCAGGTGGAGCTGACCGAGCCGTGGGAGGCCGTTGTGCAGGCGGGCGGCACGCCGGTGCTGGTCTCGAGCGAGTCGGGCACCGTGCAGGCGTTCAACCATCTCGACAAGGGGGACCAGTTCCCCGTCGACCAGACGTTCGCCGGGACCAGCGTGCAGGACGACGACGCCCTCGTGCTGCCCGGTGGGGTCGCCAACCCGGACGCCCTGCGCCTTGATCAGGACGCCGTCGCGTTCGTCAAGGGGTTCTTCGACGCTGAGAAGCCGGTGGCGGCGATCTGCCATGCCCCGTGGACCCTGATCGAGTCGGGTGTGGTCGCCGGGCGCACCCTGACCTCGTGGCCGAGCCTGAGGACCGACATCGAGAATGCCGGTGGTTCCTGGAAGGACGAGGAGGTCGTCCTTGACGGAGGTCTCGTCACCAGCCGCAACCCGGACGACCTGCCCGCATTCACCACGGCCATGGTCGCCCTCTTCGCGGGTGGCAACCAGACCTGAAACCGTCGCGATTACGCCGGTCTGCAGGTGGGTAGCACTGCTGTTGCGGCATCACGAGGTGTCGTCGAGACACCTGAGAGGGAAATGCCATGAGCGAGACTCCGATGGATCCGATGAGCGCCTCCGACCTCGAGGCCCCCGAGCCGAAGCAGGCCGGCGAGGGCACTGGTGACGGTGGCGCGAATGCCGGCGCCCAGGACGGCGGCGCTGACGGTGGTGCCGACGGCGGCGCTGACGGTGGAGCCGGTGACTCCGGCAGTGAAGGCCCGGCTGACGGCGGCGCGAACTCCGGCGGCCAGGACGGCGGCGCCGACGGTGGTGCCGACGGTGGTGCCGACGGCGGCGCGGTCAGCGGTAGGTAGGTGACGGCTCCCAGCTCGCCCCGGGTGCCCGCTCGCGAGAGCGTGCACCCGGCCCTGTCCCGGCTGGTGGGCGCCGCCGCGGACGACTTCGCCCGGACACACTGGGGCGAGCTGCCGCTGCTGTCCCGGGCGGCTGCGTTGCCCCTGCCGTTCTCCGACCTGCTCGACCACGACGCCGTCGATGAGCTGATCTCCCAACGGGCCCTGCGCGCCCCGTTCCTGCGGGTCGCCAAAGGGGGCGTCACCCTTGCGGACCGAGCCTTTACCCAGGGGGGCGGCGTCGGGGCCGCGGTCGCCGACCAGGTCAGTGACGACAAGCTCCTGCACCTCTTTGCCGACGGCGCAACGATGGTCCTCCAGGGCCTGCACCGGTCCTGGGCCCCCCTCATCGCCTTCAGCCAACAGCTTGCGGCAGAGCTTGGCCACCCCGTGCAGGCCAACGCCTACGTCACTCCGGCGCAGAACACCGGATTCAGCGACCACTACGACGTGCACGACGTCTTCGTCGTCCAGATAGAGGGCGAGAAACGCTGGTCCGTTCGCCCGCCGGTGCGCCGCTCGCCGCTCCGGGACGAGCCGTGGGGTGAGCGACGGGCGGACGTCGAGGCGGCCGCACTCCGGCCGCCCCTGCTCGACGTGACCCTGCGGCCGGGCGACTGCCTCTACCTGCCTCGCGGCTACCTGCACGCGGCCACCGCGCTCGGCATGGTGAGCACCCACGTGACCTTCGGCGTGCACACCTGGACGCGCCGACACCTTGCCGACGCCATGGTCGCGTCGGCCCTGCGGCAGGCGAGCGTGGATGAGGCGCTGCGGGCGTCCCTCCCCATGGGCCTCGACCTCACCGACGTCGTCGCCCTCACCCCGCACGTCGACGTCGTCCGGGAGTCGCTCGCGTCCGCCATCGCCCAGATGGGCGCCGGAGAGCTCGCGCAGCTGATGGGGGCAGCCGCGATGACGTCCCAACGGGCCGCTCCCGTCGGTGTCCTCGCCCAGGCTCACGCCGCCGACACCCTGCAGGAGGGGGCCCGCCTCACTGTCCGGCCGCACCTGGCCGCCCGCCTCGTGCCCGGGGACGGCCGCACGGCGTCAGTGCGCAGCAGGGCAGGCATGCTCGATCTCGACGAGTCGGAGGTGGCGCCGGTCGAACGCCTGCTGCAACAGGGCGGCGCGCGCGTGGTCGAGCTCGGCGCCCCCTTGGCCCGTCGCCTTCTCCTGGCCGGAGTCGTGGTGCCCGGATGACCTCGCTCACCCAGCCGGGCCGGCCGCCCCAGCACATCCCGGCCGGGCCCTGGTGCTCCACGACGGCCCGCGAGCGCGGCGACCCGCTCGCCGGGTCGGCGGCACCCGCCACGCGATGGCTCCTCATCGAGCACCCGGGACCGTGGAGTGAGGTCGCACTGCGGAGCCGGCCCCTCGACGGACCGGTCGGGGCGCAGCTGTCTGCTGCGGCGGCCGCGTCGGGGGCCCGCATCCTCCTCGTGCGACGTCCGTGGTTCGTCGCCCGAGCCGGGCCCCGGGCGTGGGCCGTCGTGGACCACCACCAGGGGATCCGGTGGGGTCACTGGGATGACGTGACGGACCTGTCGCGAGCCGGTGAGGCGGTCGGGGCCCCGGTGGTCCCGGAGGGCCACCAGGGTCCGCTGGTGCTCGTGTGCGTCCATGCCCGACACGACACGTGCTGCGCCGTACGGGGTCGGCCCGTCGCCGCCGCCCTCTCTCGGCGGTGGCCGGACCAGACCTGGCAGTGCTCCCACCTCGGCGGGGACCGCTTCGCCGCCAACGTGCTCATGGTCCCGGACGGGACGACCTACGGCCAGGTCGAGGCGGTGGATGCCGTCGCTCTCGTCGAAGGTCACCTTCGGGGACGCGTCGACCCGACCCACCTGCGGGGCATGAGCACGCACCGGCCGATGGTCCAGGCCGCGGTGGTGGACGCCGTGACGCGCTGGGGTCCGGCGCGGCCGGGAGACCTCGAGGTGCTGTCGGTGCGGCAGGTCCGCCCCGAGGAGTGGGAGCTCGTCCTGAGCGGCCCACCCCTGCCCGCCGCGGCCATGAGAGCCACCGTCACCCGGGGACAGCGCCCCGGGGCGATCCTCACCTGTCGCGCCACGGCCATGGGCAGCGCCGACGAGTATGCCGTCCGGTGGGCGGCGGCCCCGGACGGCCCCCGGGTCAGGCGGCGTGATCCTCGGCCATGAGGCAACGACGCAGCCTGCTGATGATGCCGGTGATCAGGCGCGAGACCTGCATCTGGCTCACGCCGATGGACGCACCGATCTGCTCCTGGGTCAGGCCCTCGACGAAACGCAGCTGCAGGATCATCTGCTCCCGACTGGAGAGCCGGGCGATGGCCGGCCGGAGCGAGAGTGCGGAGTCGACTGCCGCGAAGTCGTCCGTGGCGTCGGTGAGGGTGTCCCCGAGCGGCGTGCTCGACCCCACCACCGGCGCATCCAGCGATGCGCCCCTGAAACTGCCGTCGGCAAGGCGGGCCTCGGCGATCGCACCCCGGGTCACGGACAGCTGCTCGGCGAGGTCGCCCAGGGTGGGCTGCCGGCCCAGCTCCTGGGTCAGCTCAGGAACGGTGGCCCGGATCGACTGACCGAGCTCCTGCACCGACCGCGTCGGCCGCACGAGCCATCCGCAGTCGCGGAAGTGGCGCTTGAGCTCGCCGCGGATCGTCGGCACGGCATACCCCGCGAAGGTCTTGTCGGGACGGGCCCGGTAGCCCTTGACGGCCTTGCAGAGTCCGAGCATGGCGACCTGGTCGAGGTCATCGTCGTCGATGCCCCGCCCGTGGTACTGCCGCGACAAGGACAGTGCCAGTCCGCGGTTGATGAGGACCGCCTCGGCCCTCAGGGTCTCGGACTGCGCGGAGTCGGGAGCGAGACCGGCCAGACACAACAGTTCTTGCGTGCGGGTCTCTCGGGCCGACATCTCGGCGGGCACAGACCGGCTGACAGGGATCGACAAGGCACATCTCCTCGGAAGGGGTACCCAGCCACGCGGTTTGAGCCGGCTTCTTGCAGGTGTCAGGAAATCACACGCCACCCCGGATGGCAAGAGGTGCATGCTTCGGGAGGCCCCCGAATGAGGTGGGGGTTCACTGGGTACGGTGGTCGCCGAACGGGTGGATGCAGCGAACTTGAGAGGTCAGACAATGACAGAGGTCAGACAATGACGTGGTTGACGAAGCAGGCGCCGACGCAGGACATCGACGAGTCGGAGCTGGAGGTGCATCCTGCCCAGCACTCCGCCGCAGGGCTGCCCGCGGTCGCCATCTCGATGAAGCACGCCATCGAGTCGATGGGCGTGGCGCGCACGGCCCAGACCCTGGTCAAGCTCAACCAGACCGACGGCTTCGACTGCCAGGGATGCGCGTGGCCCGACCCCGACCCGGCCCACCGCCACACCGCGGAGTTCTGCGAGAACGGCGCCAAGGCGGTCTCCGAGGAGGCCACCCAGGTGATGCTGGGCCCCGAGTTCTTTGCCCACAACAGCCTCGCGCAGCTCGAGGAGCGCACCGACTACTGGCTGGGCAAGCAGGGCCGGATCACCCACCCCATGGTGCGTCGGGCCGGCGCGACCCACTACACGCCGATCTCGTGGGAGGACGCGATCGGCGTGATCTCGTCCACGCTGAAGGGGCTCGACAGCCCGGACCAGGCGATCTTCTACACCTCGGGCAAGACCTCCAACGAGGCGGCGTTCACCTACCAGCTCCTGGCGCGTGCCTTCGGGACGAACAACCTGCCCGACTGCTCGAACATGTGCCACGAGTCCACGTCGGTGGCCCTGGCCGAGACGATCGGAATCGGCAAGGGCAGCGTCAGCCTCGACGACATCCACGACGCCGAGCTCATCGTCATCGCCGGGCAGAACCCCGGCACGAACCACCCCCGGATGCTCACGGCCCTGGAGCTCGCCAAGCAGAACGGGGCGAAGATCCTCGCCATCAACCCACTCCCCGAGGCCGGACTGCTGAGGTTCAAGAATCCGCAGACCCCCCGTGGCCTGTCCGGGGTGGGCACCGGCCTCGCCGACCTGCACCTCCCGGTCAAGGTCAACGGCGACCTCGCGCTGTTCCAGGCCATCGGGTCGCTGCTCATCGAGAAGGAGGCGGCCGCTGCGGCGGCCGGACGTCCCGGCTCGGTCTTCGACCTCGACTTCATCGGGCGGCACACGACCGGGTTCGCCGCGTGGGTCGAGGGTCTGCGTGACCTCGACTGGGACGCCGTGCGGGTCGCGACCGGCCTGACCCGTGAGCAGATCGAGGCGGCTGCCGACATGTTCGCGCAGTCCAGGGCCACCGTGACCTGCTGGGCGATGGGGATCACCCAGCACCGCAACTCCGTGGCCACGATCAAGGAGATCGCCAACGTCGCCTTCGCCCAGGGCAACATCGGCAAGCCGGGCGCGGGTCTGTGCCCGGTTCGCGGTCACTCCAACGTCCAGGGCGACCGGACGATGGGCATCTGGGAGAAGGTCCCGGACCACTTCCTCGACGCCCTGCAGAAGGAGTTCCACTTCGACCCGCCGCGCCCGCACGGGCTCGACACCGTCGACTCGATCCGCGCCATGCGGGACGGCAAGGCCACGGTGTTCATGGGCATGGGCGGCAACTTCGTCTCGGCCGTGCCCGACACGGTGGTCACCGAGAAGGCGATGCGCTCGACGACGCTGACCATCCAGGTCTCGACCAAGCTCAACCGCTCCCACGTGGTCTGCGGCGAGACGGCCCTCATCCTGCCGGTCCTCGGGCGCAGCGAGAAGGACCGCACCGGTGGCACGGTGCAGCGCGTCACGGTCGAGGACTCGATGTCCTCGGTGCACGCGTCCAAGGGCCCGCTGACCCCCGCCAGCGAGCACCTGCGCTCCGAGGTCGACATCATCTGCTCGATCGCCCAGGCGACGGTTCCCGACGTCGGCGACATCCCGTGGGCCGCGTTCCGGGCCGACTACACCGAGATCCGGCACGCGATCTCCCACGTCGTCCCCGGCTGCGAGGCCTTCGCCGAGAAGGTCGAGCGCCCGGGCGGGTTCGTCCTGCCCCACCCGCCGCGGGACTCCCGCGAGTTCGAGACGCCGCAGAAGGCGGCCGTCTTCACGGTCAGCCCGATGGACGTGCTGCACGTCCCGCAGGGCCGGCTGCTGCTGCAGACCATGCGCAGCCACGACCAGTTCAACACGACGATCTACGGGCTCGACGACCGCTATCGGGGCATCTCCAACGGTCGCCGGGTCGTCTTCGTGCACCCGGACGACATCACCGCGCTGGGGCTGAGTGACGGCAAGGTCGTCGACCTGGTCAGCGAGTGGACGGACGGGACCGAGCGGATGGCCCCGAGCTTCCGCATCGTCAGCTACGACACTCCACGGGGTTGCGCCGCGGCCTACTACCCGGAGACGAACCCGTTGGTCCCGTTGGACTCCACGGCAATCGGGAGCAACTGCCCGACGTCGAAGTCGGTCATCGTGCGGCTCGAGGAGCCGTCGGGCCACGTTCCGCAATCGGGGGGTGGGGGCAACCCTGTGGGTTCCGACGAGGGCCACAAGTCGCAAGTCCAGCCCCACCACCTCAGCTGAGGACCCGGCCGTGACGCTCTGCGACCCGGCGCTCACCCTCGCCGTCGTGGTAGAGGCCCTCGAGGGCCTCTACCCGCCGGGGACCGCGATGGAGTGGGACCGGGTCGGTCTCGTCACCGGTGACCTCGCCCAGCCGGTCAGGCTCGTGCACCTCGCGGTCGATCCCACCCTCGCGGTCGTCCAGGAGGCGATCGCCGCGGGGGCCGACCTGCTCGTCACCCACCACCCCCTGCTGCTGCGCGGCGTCACCAGCGTCGCGACGACGAGCGCCAAGGGCGAGACGGTCACGCGGGCCATCCTCGGTGGTCTCGCCATCTACTGCGCCCACACCAACGCCGACCTCGCCATGCCGGGAGTGTGCGACGCCCTCGCCGCTGCCTGTGGGCTGCAGGCGGTCGGACCCCTTGGTGAGGGCCCGTATGCCGTGGGGCGCGTCGGCGACCTGCCCTCGCCGATGAGCCTGCGAGCCTTCGCCCAACGGCTGGCCGGGGCGCTGCCCCCGACCGTGGGCGGCATCCGGGTCAGTGGTGGTCCGGCGGAGGAGGTGGCCCGGGTCGCGGTCGTCGGGGGCTCCGGGGACGACCGGTTCGAGGCCGTCCGGGCGGCGGGCGCGGACGTCTTCGTGACCGCGGACCTGAGACACCACCCCGTGCTAGAGGAGCGCGAGCAGACCCGCGGGGGGCGGCCGTTCGTCGTCGACGCCGGTCACTGGGCCAGCGAGTTCTGTTGGCTCGCCAGCCTGGAGCGGGAGCTGGCCCGCGCGCTCGCTGGTGCGGCGCACGCCCCGGGGTCGACTAGGTTGGACACCTTCATCTCAATACTGCGCACCGAGCCGTGGACCTTCGTCCTCGGTGCCAACGCTGCCGGAGGTATGTCCTGAGAGCCGACCCGACCCGCCAGCTGCGACTGCTCGACCTGCAGGCGGTCGACACCCGGCTGGACCAGATCGCGCACGCCCGGGCCACCCTGCCCCAGCTCAGGGAGCTCGCCGGCCTCGGGGACCGGGCGCGGCTCCTCGACACGGAGGTGGTCAATGCCCGCACCGCCCTGTCCGACGTCCAGCGCGAGGTGGACAAGGCGGAGGCCGACGTGCAGCTCGTGCGTGGTCGGGCCGCGCGCGACCAGGCCCGGCTCGACGCCGGCACGGGGACGGCCAAGGACCTGCAGGCTCTGCAGCACGAGGTCGCCTCCCTCGCCCGGCGCCAGGGTGAGCTCGAGGACCTCGAGCTCGAGGTGATGGAGCGTGCCGAGGCGCTCGAGCTCGACGCGGTCCGGCTCGAGAAGGCCCGGGCCGAGCTGACGGCCCAGATCGACGAGCTCGCCGCCACCCGCGACGCCGCGCTCGGACAGCTCGACGCCGAGGCCGAGCAGGTCGTCGGGCGCCGGAGCGGCATCCTGCCCGGAGTGGGCGAGGACCTGGTCACACTGTACGAGAAGGTGCGCAGGAGCAGTGGGGGCACCGGGGCGGCCGAGCTGAAGAAGCGTCGCTGTGGCGGCTGCGGGCTGGAGCTCAACCCGCACGAGATGAACCGGATCACCGCGGCGCCGGCCGACGAGGTCATCCGCTGCGAGGAGTGTGTGCGCATCCTCGTCCGCACGGCCGAGTCCGGCCTCTTCGGACCCTGATGACCTCCTCGACCCCGGGCCCAGTGGCGGGGACGGCGACGGCGGCGAGGACGGGGACGGAGGCGGCGACACTCACCGGCGCGACCCGCGTGCTGCTGGTGCGCCACGGTGTCACCGATCTCACCGCTGCCGGCCGGGTGGACGGGCGGGGTGGGTGCGACCCCCACCTCAACGCCGACGGGCGGCGCCAGGCGCAGGCCGTCGGGCAAGCCGTCCACGGTCTCGTCGCCCACCTCGGCCACGTCGACGAGGGTCCGTGCCGGGTCGTCACCTCCTCACTCGCCCGGGCCGCCCAGACGGGGGACGCGGTCGCGGCGGCCCTCGGCGTCGGCGCCGGGCGCGACGGCGGCTGGGACGAGCAGGGTTTCGGCGACTGGGACGGACAGTCCGTCGCCCACCTGCACGAGACGGTGCCCGACGAGCTGCGCCGGCTGCGTGAGGACCACGACTACGCGCGTCCAGGGGGTGAGTCGCTCGCCGTCGTGCAGGAGCGGGTCCTGACAGCCTGGGATCGGGCGGTGGCCCCCGGCGGCACCGTCGTCGTCGTGACGAGCCGCAAGCCGATCCTGGTGGTGCTCGCCCAGGTGCTGGGACTCCCGCCGCGCTCGTTCTGGACGCTGTCGACCGACCCGGCCTCGGTGACCGCGCTCGACCTCTGGCCGGACGGGAACGCGTCAGTGCCCTTCACCAACCGGACCGACCACCTGCGCTGACGGAGGCTGTGTAATGCTCGACACCATGACCTACGCGGGAGACGTCACCCCCCAGCAGACGTATGCCGCGCTCCGGGACGACCCCTCGGCACTGCTCGTCGACGTGCGGACGAGGGCCGAGTGGACGTATGTCGGCCTGCCCGACCTGACCGGCCTCGGCCGGCAGGTGCTGACCCTCGAGTGGCAGTCGTTCCCGGACGGTGCGCGCAACCACGGCTTCCTCGACCGGCTCGTGGAGGCGGGGCTCACCGAGGGTCGGCCGGTCTACTTCCTCTGCCGGTCAGGCGTGCGGTCGGCTGCCGCCGCGGAGCTCGTGACGGCGCAGGGTCTCGGCCCGGCATACAACGTCTCCGACGGGTTCGAGGGTCCGCACGACGAGCACGGCCACCGCGCCGTGGCCGGCTGGAAGGCCGACGGGCTGCCCTGGCGGCAGGGATGAGCGCCGCGGACGAGCCGACCCGGCGTGCGCTGCGGCCCGATACCCTCGCCGTGCGTGGGGGACTGGCACGGAGCAACTTCGACGAGACGTCCGAGGCGCTCTACCTCACGTCCGGCTTCGTCTACGACTGCGCCGAGCAGGCCGAGGCGGCGTTCAAGGACGAGATCGACAAGTTCATCTACTCGCGCTACGGCAACCCGACGGTGTCGATGTTCGAGGAGCGCCTGCGCCTGCTCGAGGGCGCCGAGGGGTGCTTCGCCACCGCGTCGGGGATGGCTGCGGTCTTCGTCGCGCTGGGCGCGCTGCTCGGCCAGGGCGACCGGCTGGTCAGCTCACGGGCGTTGTTCGGATCCTGTCTGGTCGTCGTCGACGAGATCCTGCCGCGATGGGGTGTCGAGACGGTCCTCGTCGACGGCACCGACCTCGAGCAGTGGCGCAAGGCGCTGAGCGAGCCGACAACGGCGGTGTTCTTCGAGACGCCGAGCAACCCGATGCAGGAGATCGTGGACATCCGCGCGGTCTCCGATCTCGCGCACGCCGCGGGGGCGACGGTGGTGGTGGACAACGTCTTCGGGACGCCGGTCTTCTCCAAGCCGCTGCAGCACGGGGCCGACATCATCATCTACTCGGCCACCAAGCACATCGACGGGCAGGGTCGGGTGCTCGGTGGTGCGGTGCTCGGGCCCAAGGAGTTCATCGACGGCCCCGTCAAGAACCTCATGCGGCACACCGGCCCGTCGATGTCGCCCTTCAACGCGTGGACGCTCGTCAAGGGCCTCGAGACGTTGTCGTTGCGCGTCGAGCGGCAGGCCGCCAACGCGCTCGCGTTCGCGACGGCGCTCGAGGCGCACCCGGCCGTGACGCGGGTGATCTACCCCTGGCTCGAGAGCCACCCGCAGCACGAGCTCGCCAGGGCCCAGATGGGCGGTGGCGGGACGGTCGTGACGTTCTTCGTCGACGGCGGCAAGGCGGAGGCGTTCGCGGTCATGAACGCCTTCGAGGTCATCGACATCTCCAACAACCTCGGGGACGCCAAGTCGATGGTCACGCACCCCGCGACGACGACCCACCGCAGGCTGAGTCCGCAGGCCCGCGCGGCGGTCGGCATCACCGACGGCACGGTGCGGATCTCGGTCGGCCTCGAGGACGTGCGGGACCTCATCGACGACGTGACGGCCGGGCTCGACGCCCTGCTTTGAGGGCGCTCAGGTGACGAGGACCAGCGCTCCCAGTGCCGCGCCGACGGCGACCAGGGCGCAGAGCGCTCCCTCCCGGGCGAGGTATGCCGTGGACACCGTAAGGTCCGCCGACCGGCACCGCTGACGCCACAACAGGGTTGCGAGTGACGCCCAGACGGTGACGAGCGGGCCGACGTTGACGCCCACGAGCAGGGCGACGAGGCGGACCGGGGCGTCGGACGTGACCGACTCGAGAGCGAGGTAGGCCGGCAGGTTGTTGACGGCGTTCGCTGCCACGGCGCCGACCGCACCCACCCGGAGCAGGGCCGCCGCTCCCGTGCCGGTGCCCACGAGCGAGGCCAGAGCCTCGCGCAGGCCGTGGCTCAGGGCGAGGTCCACGACGACGAACAGGACGCTGACACCGATGACCATCCGCCACGGCACCGAGACCCGGTGCAGGAGCGACCGGTCGCGCACCAGCACGGTGACGACGAGGACGGCCGCAGCGACCGCCGACGGGACTGCGGGCACGATGCCGGAGACGAATGCGGGCCCGAGGGCGACGCAACACAGGGCGGCGATGGCCAGCAGGACCCTGTCGTGCGGCTCGGGTGCGGCCTCCAGCTCGTAGCGCCCGCTCAGCGACCGCCGGTGCCGCACGGCGAGCAGCACCACGGTGGCGAGAATGGCGGCGATGGCAGGCGCCCAGGCAAGTCGGAGATATCCCGACTGGCCCACGCCGAGGAGATGCATGTGGTGCAGGGCAAGGAGGTTGGTGAGGTTCGAGACGGGCAGCAGCATCGACGCGGTGTTCGCGAGCCACAGCGTGGCCATCGCGAAGGGCAGCGGAGGCACGCCCACCTGGCGCGCGACCGTGATCGCGACGGGAGTCAGCAGCACGGCGGTCGTGTCGAGGCTGAGGACGATGGTGCTCGCGCAGGCGAGGGCGACGACGAGCAGCCACAGCGCCCACACCCGGCGTCGTCCGGCGCGGGCGGCCCAGTGGGCGGCGACGTCGAACACGCCTGCGAGGTCGGCAATCTCGGCGACGATGGTGATCGCGACGAGGAAGGCGAGGACGGGTCCGACGCGGGCCGCGAGGTCGACGAGCTCGGCGGCGGTCATCGCGTCACCTCGCGGTGGCGTCGAGGATCCACGGTGCTCCCGTCCGGGTCGGGGCAGAGAGCTCCACGTCGAAGCGCAGGCCGACGACGTCGGCCAGCGCACTGGGTGTGCGCACCTCGGCACCCACCCGGCAGAGGTGCCGGGCGACGAGGCCGCGGGTGTACTTGGCCAGGTGGGTCGCCCCGGGGACGCGGATCTGGACCCACCGCTGGGCCAGCGGGCCCTGCGGGACCCAGGCCCCGGCATACGTGCTGCTGCGGCAGTCGACGATGACGCCGCGGCCGGCGGCGCCGGGCAACACCGCCGCCAACGGTCCGCGCCAGGCGGAGGCGAGTGGGCCAAGGGGCGGGAGGTTGACCGCCATCGACAGCCGGTACGCCGGGATGTGGTCTCCCATGCGCACCGCGCCGAAGAGTGCCGAGACGACGAGCAGCCAGCGGTTGGCGCGGCGGCGGGCGGCGGGGTCCAGGGATGCGACGTCGAGGGCCTCGTAGAGGACACCCGAGTAGACCCGGCCGGCCGCCGCGGTCGGGGCCGTCAGCAGTCTGGTGTTGCGGGCGATCTCGGCGGTGAGGTTGGGGGAGACCCCCAGGCGGGTGGCCGCGTCGCCGAGGAGGCTGACGTCGGCAACCGCCTGCGCCACCGCCGCCCGGGTCTGCGACAGCTCGGGGAAGCTCAGCCGGCCGAGGTCGAGAGGGCGGCCGCGGGTCGCCACGGTCTTTCCCTCCGAGGGCGGCAGGAGGATGAGCACGGGGGCAGCCTAGGAGACGTCGGCGGTTGCCGGGGCCGCGGCCGGCGTTTGCGGACTACTGGTGCATAGGGTGGCGAACATGGCCCAGCACGTGATCCGCTACAGCCCGTCCACCCCGGTCCCTCCTGCGCCGCCGACCGAGCGGTCGAGTGATCGCCCGGTGGTTGCCGGCGACGCCTTGGCTGCACGGTTCGACGCGATCCGGGCTGAGCTCGACGTGCCGCGGGAGTTCCCGCCAGAGGTCCTCGCCGAAGCGGTCGCGGCGGCGGCCGAAGTCGTGCTGCCCGAGCGGGACGAGACGCCCGTGCCGTTCCTCACCATCGACCCGCCCGGGTCGATGGACCTCGACCAGGCGCTGCACATCGAGCGCGACGGTGACGGCTACCGGGTGCGTTACGCCATCGCCGACGTCCCGGCCTTCGTCGCGCCCGGGGGGGCCGTCGACACGGAGGCGCGAAAGCGGGTGGCCACGATCTATGCCCCCGACCAGCGTTCGCCACTGCACCCACCCACTTTGAGCGAGGACGCCGCCAGCCTGCTCGCGGGTCAGGTGCGACCGGCCTTCGTCTGGGACCTGCGGCTCGCGGGCGACGGAGAGGGCACGGCAGCCACGGTCTACCGCGCGCAGGTGAGGAGCCTCGACCGCCTCGACTACGAAGGTGTCCAGCGCGAGATCGACGGCGGGACGGGCGACGAGCGTCTGCTGCTGCTCAAGGAGGTGGGGCTGAAGCGGATCGAGCTCGAGCGCCGTCGCGGGGGGGCCAGCCTGCCCATGCCGGAGCAGGAGGTCACCAGGGACGCGGAGGGACGGTTCATCCTGGGGTTCCGCCCGCTGCTCGCGGTCGAGGACTGGAATGCCCAGATCTCGCTCCTGACGGGGATGGCCGCGGCCGAGATGATGATCAGGGCCCGGGTCGGGATCCTGCGGACGATGCCGCCGCCGGACGAGCACTCCGTCTCGCGGTTCCGACGTCAGGCCAGGTCGCTCGGCATCGAGTGGCCCCAGGGTGAGGCCTACGGCGAGTTCCTCCGACGGCTCGAGCGCGACAACCCGAAACACCTGGCACTGATCCACGAGGCGACGGGGCTTTTCCGCGGCGCGGGATACACCCCCTTCGAGGGCGCGGCGCCGACCCAGCCACTGCACGCCGCCGTCGCGGCTCCTTATGCTCACGTCACGGCTCCGCTTCGGCGGCTCGTCGACCGCTTTGGTCTCGTCGTCTGCGAGGCGGTCTCCACGGGTCAAGAGGTCCCGGTGTGGGTCCGCGAGGCGTTGCCTTCCCTGCCTGACCTCATGCAGGCGGGGGACAAGAAGGCCAGCGCCGTCGAACGGGCGTGCACCGACGCCGTCGAGGCGGCTGTCATGCAGTCGCACGTCGGCGAGACGTTCCCGGCCTCCGTCGTCGACCTCAACGACAAGGCCGGCGCGGTCACGGTCCAGCTCATGGACCCGGCCATCGTTGCCAAGGCCACTGGCGTGGCCGCGCTCGGAGCCGAGATCCGGGTGCGGGTCAGGGCGGCTGACGTCGCCACTGGCCGGGTCGAGCTTGAGGTCGTCTGAGGTCGAGTGCCCTTCCCAGCACTCGCGACTCCACGCCTGGCCTTCGGGGGATGACGGGTCAGGCAGCGAGGTCGCGGTGGTCCTGCGGGTGGGTGGTGTACGGGCGGTCCAGCGGTGAGCTCCAGGTGCAGACGCCGTCGAGGGTGAGCGACAGCCGCCAGCCGGCATGGTGCGTGAAGCCGTGGTGGCTGGTGCAGAGGGATGCAGGGTTCTCGATGGTGGTCTCGCCTCAGGGGAACACCCGAGGCCCGGCGGAGGGTGGCGACGTGGTCGGGCTGTCCTGCGGCCTGGCGGGCGTGGGTCAGGACCTCGTCCCGCGCCCTGTCGCCCGGGCTCAGCGCTGTGCCGCCCGTTCTCAGCGCCGTGTCGCCGGGGCTATCTGGGGTGTCACCGAGGCTCTTTGGGGTGTCGCTCAGGTCTACGACGTCCTGTCTTCCTGCGCCGCAGGGGGCGGGGATGACCAGGTCGACGGTGGTCGTGATGGTTGCCTGTCCGAGGATGAGGTTCATCATGGCGTCGGTGCGGGCCTGGGCGATGGTCAGGCCCGGGTTGCCAGCGGCGTACTCGCCCCCGAGAGCCTCGATCGCCGCCCAGGCCTGAATGGAGGTGTCGGCGGGCTGGATCGCCCACCAGGAGGTCACGCCGGGCACGGCCCCAGGTCGAAGGGCGTCGACTGTGCCGTTCCGTGTGCTGTGTGCCGTCTTCCGTGTGCCTGCTCTCGGGCCCCGGGGCGGAGGTGACCAGGGGCGCCCGAGGCTCGTCAACGGCATACGCATGCAGGCCCTAGGCTGGGTAGCGGATGAGTCGGTCAGGCGGTCGCGTCAGGTGAGCTTCGGCTCAGCTGCCGAGGAACGTCCGGGCTCCACAGGGCAAGGTGGTGGCCAACAGCCACCCGGAGTGATCCGCGGGACAGTGCCACAGAGAACAGACCGCCCCGTGTATCCGTCGGCCTCGGTCGGCAGGTGCCCGGGGTAAGGGTGAAACGGTGGTGTAAGAGACCACCAGCGCCCCAGGTGACTGGGGCGGCTCGGTAAACCCCACCTGGAGCAAGCTCAGACAGCATGCGTTCGAGGGCGGCCCGCCCGAGCATGCGGGTAGGGCGCTGGATCCGGTCAGCAATGGCCGGGCAAGATGGATGACCGTCACTCGGAGGCCGGCAACGGCCCCTGAGCACAGGACCCGGCGTATCGACCGACTCATCCACCCTCCATCACGGGCAAGCCCCGGGCTCCGATCCCACGCGCTCTTGGCGGCGCATCGCCCCGGAAGTCTGGGGAGGACTTCCGGGGCGATGCGCGGGCAGAACGGTCGGGGCCCGTTCCACCGGTAGGTGGTTGTCGCTACGGGCAGTGCGGTGCGGTCACCGCGGCTGCACCGGATCCGACATTGCCGACAGGCAGGAGCCCGGGCCGAAAGCTGCTCCGGGACCCATCTGTCGTGGAATCCACAATCGGACCGGGCCCTTGAGAATTCCTTGGGCCTCTGGTTTACACAGGAGATTGAGCCCGAGGTCTTCGTCACAAGGATTTCTCAAGGTGGAGGCGCGAGGCTGCACGCATGTCTCTCCGACGGACCCGCCATCGCGCGAACCGGCTGGTTGTTGCCCTCATCGGCGTGGAGCTGCTTGCCGCAGCCCTCGGCGGGTGGAGGGTTGTCGCCTCGCACGCCTCCGCCCCGCAGACCACGCTGCATGTCGGCGACGCCACGTTCACCGTGATCCAGACGGAGCAGGTCAGCGGCCTCAGCAACGCCGACCTCTCGGGCATGTCTCACGGGATCCCGGGGCTCGTCAAGGACGACGAGACCCTGGTGAGGGTCTCGGTGACGGTCTCGGCGGACGGGTCGGCCACCGACTACGACCCGAGCCGCCTCCTCGTCTACAGGTCCGGCTCGGCCGTCGGCGAGCCGCCCGTCGGTGGATCCCTCACCCGGGGCCGGTTGAGCGCGGGCGGCAGCCTCGAAGGCTCCGTGGCCTACGTTCTCCCCCGCTCGGCTGCCCAGATCGCCCTGGGGACGGGTCCGGACAGTCCGCAGATCCCCCTGGTCCAGATCGAGGGTCCACCGGTCCAGCTCGAGGGCGTACCGTCCGACTCCGGCGCCACGGACCAGCCGCACGACGACAGCGAGGACCACCCGCACGGCGACTCGACGACGGCCGTCCCCTCACCCGCAACGCCCTGAGCGGGAGTCCGCGCGTCACGGCTTCCACGCGTCCGGGTGGGCCCCAGGCGGCCGGTATGCCCTTCGGGGAGGAGACCTCGCCCGTCAGAACGGGTCGCGCGTCGGCGCAACCCGCCTACCTCTGGGTGGCCGGACCGCGCGGAGTCAGGCGATCCGGCTGTCCACCTGGCTGTCCGCGGTGGTGTTCCGGATCGCCGCCAGGAGCTCGGACGTCTCGACGTCCTTGATGAGGTATGCCGTCACTCCTGCGTCGAGCGCTTGGCTCACCAGGTCGGCTTCGGTGTGCCAGGTCAGCATCAGGACCCGCGTCGTGGGGCGCGATTCGAGGATCTGACGGGTGGCGCTGATGCCGTCGAGCCCGGGCATGGACAGGTCCATGAGCACCACGTCGGCGTCGGTCTCGCGGGCGAGCGCCACGGCCGTGTCGCCCCTGTCGGCCGATCCGCAGTGGACCAGGTCCGCGTGGTCGTCGAGGACCGCCTCAAGGCTGAGTCTGACGAGGGGGTGGTCGTCTGCCACCAGGACACGGATCACGACGACCTACCTCCCGGGCTGGACAGGGGTGTCCGGAGTGCCCTGGTCCTCACTGTGATCGGCCGACCTTGCGAAAACCTTGGCCGCCCCGATTGTGCCCGACCGTCTCAGGGTCGGTCAGGTTGACGGGAAACCGGGCCGTGAGGACGGTCCCTCCGACGGAGGCGTTGATCACCGTCAACGAGCCGCCGATGTCACGCAACGTGTCGCCGAGCAACCTGAGCCCGACGTGGCCCGTGGGTGCGTCACCCGGTCCGATTCCCTTCCCGTCGTCGGTGACGGTCACGACGTAGACCGACCCGTCGCGCCCAGCCGTGACAAGGGCATTCGCGGCACCGGCATGCTTCACGACGTTGTGGATCCCCTCCCGGACGATACGGTAGGCCAGCCTGATGACGGTGAGCGACTCCTCGGGGACGCTCGACACCTGGGCCGACATCGTCACGCCGGACAGCTCCGCACGGTCCACCATGTCCTGGACGGCGCTCGCCAGCTCGCCCTCGGCCAGGGATGCCGGATAGAGCTCGGTCAACATCGACCTCAGGGCCTCGACGTCCCGTCGCACGAGGGCGCTCGTCTGGTCGAGCACCTGTCGCGCCCTGTCTGCCCCGGGTGTGAGCGACGCGGCGACGGTGGGGAGGGCGAAACCGATGCCGGCCAGGTCCTGGATCACCCCGTCGTGCAGCTGCTCCGCGATGCGGTGGCGTTCCAGCTCCGAGGCCGAGAGGGCGTGCTGCACCATGACCCCCCGTTCGGCCAGCCCGCGGTCGACCCGGCGAGCGAGCGACATCGCCAGGGGCAGGACAGCGAGCTGGAAGAGGATCAGCGAGCCGAGCGCGAGCGGCACGAGCGCGCCCAGCAGGGCCCGCTCCGCGTCGTCGGCCCGGTCGAGGGACCAGTAGGTCGCGACCACGACCGGGACGGCGTCCGCGTCGAGCGAGCCGGCGTAGATCTCTAGCAGGCGGCCCTCGCCGGTCTCCTCCGCGATCTCGGACCTGACGAAGGTGGACACCCCGCCGACCACTCCGCCGGTCGCGAACAGCTCGGGGACACCGGGATCGAGGGGGAAGGTCTTGCCCACGACCTGCGGCACGTCTGACCACATCACGGTGCCGTCCCTGCCCAACACGTTGATGTGCGTGATCGACCCGTCGCGTAGCCGGCTGCGCATGACGTAGTCCAGAACGGCGATCTGCTTGACCTCTCCGGCGCGGACGCCCTCGTTGACCAGGGGCCCGGCCACCCCGTCGGCGAAAGCGGAGCCTCGCAGCAACGCTTCATGCAAAGCCGCGTCTTCGGCCAGGTTCTTGGCGACCACGACGCTGGCGAGCCCGACGAGCAGGAGTGCGAGCACGCTCCCGACGATGAACCGGCGCAGGGCACGCCGGACGACCGAGGGGGTGGCCCGCTGGTCGTTGCCCGTCGGGTGCCTAGCCCGTCGCGCCCACATGGATGAGCCCCCGCCGCACGGCGAGGACGACCGCCTCGAGCTGTGAGTGCGCCCCCAGCTTGGAGAAGACGTTCTTGGCATACCCTCGGGTGGTGTTGAGCGAAATCCCGAGCTCGCGCGAGATGGCCCCGAGCTCGAGACCGGCGGCGAGCATCCGCAAGACCTCCAGCTCACGCTGGGTGAGCCCCGGGTCCGTCGTTGGAGCGTCCGCCCGCACGAGGTTCTTCAGCAGGCGGGGATGGACCGCAAACTCCCCGCGCCGGGCGGTGCGCAGGGCCTGCAGCGTCTCGGTCAGGTCCCCGTTCTTGGGTAGGAGCGCGCAGGCGCCGGCGGCGGCCGCCCTGCGCAGGAGGGCGTTGTCGACGAAGGCGGTCAGCACCACAACGCGCAGATGCGGGAACCGGTCGGTCAGCGCCGATGTGGCCGCGACCCCGTCGCCGTCGCCGAGTCGCACGTCCATCACCACCAGGTCCGGCTCCAGGGACTCCGTCATGGCGATCCCGGTCCGGACGTCATGGGCTGTGCCCACGCACTCGAGATCCCCCTCTTGGTCGAGGGCTCGTGAG
>NZ_JBKJPP010000033.1:0-23749 GCF_046595215.1 Lapillicoccus sp.
TTCGATCCTCAGCCAGGCAGCTGGAGCTGCTGGCCGACGAAGATCAGGTTGGCGTTGCTCACGGAGCCCTTGTTGGCTGCGAACAGCGCCGCCCAGCCGCCCTTGATGTCGTACTTGGCGGCAAGCGCGCTCAGGGTGTCGCCAGCCTTGACGGTGACGGTCTTGCCCGAGACGGCCTTGGCAGCGACGCGAGGCGCCGTGGCCATGGTCGTGGCCTTCGCGGGAGCCTTGGCAACAGCCCTCGGCGCAACGGCCGCGGCCTTCGTGGGCGGGGCGACGTTAGGCGCAGCCGCCTTGGGGGCCACCGCCTGGGGGGCCACCGCCTTGGGGGCCACCCGCACCGTGGAGCGCGAGGCCTGCGCAGCAGGTGCAGCAACCGGAGCGGCGGCAGCGGACGACGTGCCACCGTTCGCCCGGGTCAGGCCACCCTTGACGCTGCAGACGGGCCATGCTCCGGGACCCTGGCCGACGAGGACCTTCTGGGCGATCGCGATCTGCTGGTCCCTGGAGGCGAGGTTCGCGGTGCCGGCGTAGGCGCCGCCACCGTAGCCGAGCCAGGTCTGACGGGTGAACTGCAGGCCACCGTAGAAACCGTTGCCGGTGTTGATAGCCCAGTTGCCACCGCTCTCACAGGCGGCGACGGCGTCCCACGGGGACGCAGCCTGGGCGGAGCTGGCGGTCGCGAGACCACCCATGATCGTTGCCGCACCAGCCACGCCGACGCCGGCGAGACGGAACTTGGTTGAGCGCTTGGTCGAGCGGGCGTGCTTGGGGTTGTATTGCAAGGGGGTTTCCTCTCCTGACGTGCGCATACGGGGTTAGCTGTCGGGATCGGGATGTCAGGTGCCCGGCCAGCAAGCTGGCTTCTCCCCAAGGACAGGCTGCAGGGCCTGTCTCACACTGGGTCCCCCATCCTCGTCATGCTCCGGGCTCTCCGGGTGGACTTGCTCGCCTGACGAGGTTCGGCGCAGCGAGCAAAGCATTGAAATGGGTATCGTGCTGTGGAGTTGTGCCGGCCCGGATTCACCGGATCAGCTGACGAAACCGGCCGGCACTGCCGTCGGTCACCACCCGAAGGTACGCACATTCTTGGCGATATCCAAGTCCTACCGAGATCGTTCTGTGACCAAGCGGTAAGATCTGCGGCCGCTGTGTCCCGGTTGCCCCTGTTCGCGACGTCAAACTGCGAGGCGTATTCCCGTCAGCCCTGCACAGCGCGCAGGGCCCGTCCCGGGTCGCCCGGCAGCGGCCACCACACGAGCACCCCTTGGCGGGCGAAGGCCACCACGAGCAGGGCGATCACCCCGGCGATCAGCACTCCCACCATCAGTTCCGACGCGATCCCGGGGCGGACGACCCCCCGCACGATCGAGCGTGAGCCCCGCCGCAGCGCCGCGCCCCCGGGGCCCCACCACGCGACGACGACGCCGGCCGCGAAGCCCAGCGCCAAGGAGGGAGGGGCCGCCGGACCGGGCGCCAGCGACGTCAGGCTCGCGATGGCGAGCACCATGCCGAAGGTGGCCGCCACCGCGACGATCGCGGGCAACAGGAGGGTGACGAGCGTCGAGGCCGCCGACGCGACCAGATGCCACGGACTGATCACCACCGCCATCGGGACGTCGCTGCGCCGGCGTCCTCGCTCGAACCGCCGCAGGACCAGCCAGGTCACCGACCGGTCGCTGAGGCGCGCCACCCAGCACCAGAGCAGCACGAGCAGCACCGTTGCGCCCGGCCAGTTCGCCGCGGCCCCCGCGAAGGCCGCGCCGAGCGCGACGAGCGTCCCGGCCCGCATCGGTCGCCCGATCCGCGGGTCCGGCTCTCCCGGACCGGTGTCCCACCCGTCCGGCCAGTCCGTCTCGTGGCCCTCGCTCGTGTCCCACGCGCCCCCGTCCCCCTCCCTTCGATCCCAGGTGTTCCCGTCCCACGCGCTCTCGTCCGACTCGGCCGCACTGCGGCGGCCCTCCGCGCCCTGTGGCTCGACCTGGGGCAGCGCCGACGTGGGGGTGGCTGGAGGAGTCGTATGCCGCAGGGTCGGGTCTGCGCCCACGGGCGAGCACCAGCCGGGCCCGGGGTCGGCGCCCGCCCGTCCGGGCCCTGCCCCGACCCCGGTGAAGCCGACCGTGGCGGGTCCGCCCACGGCATACCGCTGCAGGGCGGCGACGACCTCGACCGCCGGCGGGCGGCGCTGCGGGTCCGGTGAGAGGGCGGCCTCGAGCAGGGGGGCGAGGCGGGGGTCGACGCCGGTGAGGTCGGTCCGGCCGCGCCGCACCCGGTCGAGGACGACGTCCATCGGCCCGCGCCCGAAGGGGGGCCGCCCGGACGCCGCGAAGGCGAGGGTCGCCGCCCACCCCCACCAGTCGGTGGCCTCCGTGACCCCGGCACCCTCGACGACCTCCGGCGAGAGATAGCCCGGGGTGCCCATGACGAGCCCAACGCTGGTCAGGCGGATGTCGTCGGCGATGTGGGCGATGCCGAAGTCGATGACCACGGGCTCACCGTCCTCGATGAGGACGTTGCCCGGCTTGAGGTCCCGGTGGATGACGCCGACCCCATGGATCGCGTCCAGCGCGCCGGCCAGGCCGCGGCCGAGTCGCAGCAGCTCCTCGCCCGAGAGGGGTCCGTGCTCACCGACGACCTCGTCGAGCGACGGCCCGGGCACATAGCGGGTGACGATGTAGGGCCGGTCGCCGAAGATGTCCGCGTCGATGACGGCCGCCACCCGGGGGTCGTCGACCCGCGAGAGGATGTCGACCTCGCGCTCGAGACGCGAGCGGGCCTCCGGGTCGTAGGCGATGTGCGGACGCAGCACCTTGATCGCCACCGCGCGGCCCTGACGGTCGAGCCCGAGGTGCACGACCCCCATCCCGCCCTCACCGATCCGGTGGACAAGTCGATAGGGGCCGAGGCGCTCGTGCGTCCCGGCCGACACCTCGTCACCGGGACGGGCCGAAGCCTTCATGCCCCCTACGGTAAGCGAGCGTGTGCCCGGGGCCACACATACTCACTGCTGGATGTAGCCAACGAGTTGGTCACGTTCGGACTGGAGGGTGTCGATCCGCAGCTTGACGACGTCGCCGATGCTGACGATCGAGTGCAGGACGCCGTCCACCGTGACGGGAAGGTGGCGGATCCGGCGGTCGGTCATCGTGCGGGCCAGCACCTCGAGGTCGTCGTCGGGGCCGCAGGTCGTCACGTCGGTGGTCATGATGGCGCTGACCTTGCCGTCGACGACGGACGCGCCCTCGCGGTGCAGGTGGCGCACGACATCACGCTCGCTGACGATGCCGGACACCTCCCTGCCGTCGACGCTCACCACCAGCGCGCCGATCCCGTGCTCGTCCAGGACCTCGAGGAGGTGGGCGACCGTGTCATCGGGGCGGATCGTCACAACACCCTCACCCTTGTTGCGCAACACGTCGGAGATCTTCATGGCCCGACGGTAGTCCTCCCCAACGGGACGCGCCAGAGATGGCGTCGATGGTGGCGCCTAGGCTGGGGGCACGGCCGCTTACCGTGCCCCCACCCAGGAGTTGAGCACCCGTGCCCGCCACGCATCACCAGTACGACCTCGTCATCGCCGCCAACAGGCTCCCGGTCGATCGGGTCGTCGCGGCCGACGGCAGCGTCTCGTGGGGCCGCAGTCCCGGCGGTCTGGTCACCGCCATGGACTCGGTGATGCGCGAGCGCGACGGCGCCTGGGTCGGCTGGGCGGGCGAGGTCGGCCAGGCCCCGGAGCCGTTCACCGAGGGCACGATCCACCTGCGCCCGGTCCCGCTCTCTGCCGAGGAGGTGCGGGACTATTACGAGGGCTTCAGCAACGACACGCTCTGGCCCATCTACCACGACGTCATCGTGCAGGCCTCCTTCCACCGCGACTGGTGGCGCAGCTACGAACGGGTCAACCAGCGCTTCGCCGAGGCCGTCGCCGAGGTCGCCGCACCCGGGGCGACCGTCTGGGTCCACGACTACCAGCTGCAGCTGGTGCCGCGGATGGTCCGCCAGCTGCGTCCCGACGTGCGGATCGGCTGGTTCGACCACATCCCCTTCCCGCCCGTCGAGCTCTTCGCCCAGCTGCCGTGGCGGCGGGCGCTGCTCGAGGGCCTGCTCGGCGCGGACTTCCTTGGCTTCCAGCGGGTGGCGGATGCCCGCAACTTCGTCCGGGCCTGCCGCCAGCTCCTGCGCGCACCCACGCGGAAGGACACCGTCACGGTCACCGCCCCCGACGGGTCCTCCCACACGGCCCGGGCGAGCGCGATCCCCATCTCGATCGACTTCCAGGGCCTCGAGTCCCTGGCGAAGACCCCCGAGGTCGCGAGCCGGGCCGCCGAGCTGCGCGAGCAGCTCGGCAGCCCCAAGGTCCTGATGCTCGGCGTCGACCGGCTCGACTACACCAAGGGCATCCGGCACCGCCTCAAGGCCTACGAGGAGCTCTTGCGCGACGGCGCCATCGCCCCTCCGGACGTCACCTTCGTCCAGGTCGCCACGCCGAGCCGCGAACGCGTCGACTCCTACCGCGAGCTGCGCTCCCAGGTGGAGCACACGGTGGGCCGGATCAACGGTGAGTACGCCCCGATCGGCTCCCCCGCCGTCTACTACCAACACCACTCCTACCCCCAGGACGAGATGGCGGCGCTCTACCTCGCTGCCGACGTCATGCTCGTCACGCCGCTGCGCGACGGGATGAACCTTGTAGCCAAGGAATACGTCACGGCCCGCCACGACCTCGGCGGAGCGCTCGTCCTGTCGGAGTTCACCGGCGCCTACCACGAGCTGCACCAGGCCTTTGTCTGCAACCCGCACGACATCGAGGGGCTCAAGCAGACCATCCTCAAGGCGATCCACACCCCCGACAAGGACAAGGTGCGGATCATGCGCGCCCTGCGCCGTCGGGTCTCGGACCACGACGTCGCACGCTGGGCCGCCCGTTTCCTCGACGCCCTCGCCTCGGCGCCGGCCCGGCCCGAGCGGCAGGAGCAGCAGGACCGGGTCGACGAGGCCTCGCGCACGGCCCGTCATGCCGGTGAGGACCTCAAGGAGCGCGAGGACCGTCACCGACGGCTGTCGGAGCGCCGACGATGAGCTCCGACGAGGCCGAGGCGACGGGCCCCGGCGGGGGACTGTATGCCGCGCTGCAGCAGGCGGCAAAGGTGGCCATCCTGCTCGTCGCCACCGACTTCGACGGGGCGCTGGCCGAGTTCACCGTCGACCCGCACGACGCGGCCCCCGCCCCGGGAGGGATGGAGTCGCTGCGACGGCTCGCGGCCCTGCCCGACACCCACGTCGCCCTCGTCTCCGGGCGTGACGTGCGGACGCTCACCGAGCTCGCCGGGATCGGGTCGGCCGAGTCCATCGTCCTCATCGGCAGTCACGGCGCCGAGTCGAACCGTCGGGAGGTCGTCTCGGGGGGACGGCTCGACGAGGCCCAGAGAGCGCGCCTCGACGAGCTGACCGAGCACGTGGCCGCCCTCATCGACGAGCACCCCGGCTCCCGGCTCGAGCGCAAGCGCGCAGCGGTCGCCGTGCACACGCGCGGCCTTCGTCAAGAGAGTGCGGACGCGGCGCTCGCCGAGGCCCGGCTCATCGGGGCGGACCGGGACGACGTGCGGGTACTCAAGGGCAAGTCCGTCGTCGAGCTCTCCGTCTCGCACGCCGACAAGGGGTCGGCCCTGCTCTCGCTCGCCGGGCTCGTCGGGGCCGACGCGACGTTCTACAGCGGCGACGACGTCACCGACGAGGACGCGTTCCGCGCCCTCGACCCCCTGAGCGGGGACGTCACCGTCAAGGTCGGCTCCGGGGTCACCGCTGCAGCCCACCGGATCGGCTCCGTGACCGACGTCGTCGCCACCCTGCACCAGCTGCTCACGCTGCGCGCCGCTGCCGTCGAGGAGCGCGAGAAGACGGGTCGACGCTGAGCCGTCACCCGCAGGGAGCTCGTCACCCGTAGGGAACCCGTCACCCGACGCGGGCCGCCGGGAGCAGGCGCCCGGTGCGGTCACGGGGAGCGACAGGCCCCGTCGAGCCGCGGACCACGAGCTCGGGCCGGAAGACGTACTCCGCTCGCGGGGTCGGGTTCCCGGCGATCTCGTCGAGCAGTGCCTGGACGGCTGCCTCGCCCATCGCCTGGACGCTCTGGCGGATCGTCGTCAGGGGCGGGTCGGTGAAGGCGATGAGGGTCGAGTCGTCGTAGCCGACGACGGAGATGTCCTGCGGCACCCTCATCCCCACGGAGCGCACCGCGCGGATGGCGCCGAGGGCCATCAGGTCGGACCCGCAGATGATCGCCGTCACCCCCCGCCCGATGAGGCGCGCGGCGGCGGCCGCACCCCCCTCGACGGAGAAGACCGTCCGCTCGATGAGGTCGTCGACGTCCTGACGCCCGAGGAGGGACCTCATCGAGGCGCGAAACCCGGCGATCTTGCGGATGACGGGCACGTAGCGGTCCGGGCCGACGGCCAGCCCGATGCTCGTGTGGCCCAGGTGGACGAGGTGACTGACCGACAGCTCCATCGAGGCCTCGTCGTCGTTGGAGATGAAGGGCGCGTCCACCCCGGCGACATAGCCGTTGACCAGCACGATGGGCAGCCCACGGTCGCGCAGCTGGACGTAACGACGCGGGTCCGTCGTCGAGTCGGCGTGCTGCCCGGAGACGTAGATGATGCCCGCGACCCCCCGGTCGAGGAGCATCTGGACGTAGTCGTCCTCGTGGACCCCCCCGGGGGTCTGGGTGCACAGCACCGGCGTGAACCTGTGCCGGGCCAGGGCCGTCCCGATCACCTGGGCGAACGCGGGGAAGATCGGGTTCGTCAGCTCGGGCATGACCAGGCCGACGAGGCCGGCGCTCTTGCGCCGCAACCGGCTCGGTCGATCGTAGCCGAGGACGTCGAGCGAGGTCAGCACCGACTGCCGGGTCGCGTCGGCGACCCCGGGCTTGCCGTTGAGCACCCGGCTGACCGTGGCCTCGCTGACCCCGGCGTGCTCGGCGATGTCGGCCAGTCGTGCGCTCATCTACGTTCCTTGGTCTCGGCGGGCCCGCGACCTCCTCGGCGCCCGGTGCGGGGTGGGCACCCAGATCCTGATCCCGACCCCCGGCCCCTGCGCGGTCAAGGTTATCGAGCCGGCGCCGACCACGACGTCCTGTCCGTATGCCGTGCGGCCCGCCTCGATCCCCGGCAGCAGCCGGGCGTCGAGGGAGACCGGAGCGTAGGCACCCCGGGCGACGTGGACGAGGGCGACCTGATCGGCCGTCTCCCGGAGGTAGACGATGACGTCGTCCGCGGCATACACCCACCGCAGGCCACCGTGGCGCAGCGCGGTGGACTCCCGGCGCACCCGGATGAGGTCGCGGTAGGCCGCCAGGATCCGGTGGTCCCACCGGCGCTGGTCCCACGGCATCGGGCGCCGGCCGTCCTCGCCGAAGGTGCCCTCCATGCCGATCTCGTCGCCGTAGGTGAACATCGGGATGCTCGGCATGGTGAGCAGCAGTCCGGCGGCGGCGTCGACCAGCCGCGAGTCGGGTCCGACGAGCGTGCGGATCCGGGTCGTGTCGTGGGAGCCGACGAGGTTGAACGAGCTCGTCAGCGCCTGCCACGAGATGTGCGAGGCAAAGTCGCGCATCGTCTCGACGACCGCCTCACCCCCGAGTCGCGGGACGAGCACGGGCGATCCGAGGAAGTCGGGGGCGCTGCGGGGGTCGCAGAGCCACGTCCACACTGGTTTGGCGAACCCGGCGTAGTTCATCACGCCGTGCCACCCGTCGCCCGGCACGTCGTCGGAGTAGTCGTTGGTGTGCTCGCCGACGAGCAGGGCGTCGGGGTTGGCATCCGCGACCGCGTCGCGCATCAGTGCCGCGATCTCGTGGTTGAGGTCCTGCGCCCCCTGCCGGCCGGTCATGTTCGCGACGTCGACGCGCCAGCCGTCGAGGTTCGCCGCCGGCCCCAACCACTTGCGCACGACGCCCTCGGGGTCGTCGAAGACCCGTTCCCGAAGGGCCGTGCTGTCGTAGTTGAGCTTGGGCAGGGACCTCACGCCGAGCCACGCGATGTAACGGCGGCGCGTCTGCCAGAAGTAGAACTCGCGTTCCGGTGCGGTGAGGCTCGCCTGCGCCGCGATGAACCACTCGTGGCTGGACCCGGTGTGGTTGGTCGTGAAGTCGCCCATGACCTTCATGCCCCGGGCGTGGGCGGCGTCGGTCAGCCGCCGCAGCGCCGCCTCGCCCCCGAGGAACGGGTCGACGGCGGTGAACGTCGCCGCGTCGTAGCGGTGGTTCGAGCGTCCGGGGAAGAACGGCGTGAGGTAGACGGTCGTCGCCCCGAGCTCGTCGACGTGGTCGAGGTGCTCGACGATGCCGTCGAGGTCCCCGCCGTAGAACTGTCGGCCGATGCCGTCCTGCTTCGAGTCGCGAGGGACCACGGGGTCGCTCCAGCGGGCCGGGACCGCCCAGTCGGGCCGCGTGCGGCGACGGGCCGCGGCCGTCGACTTCGCGAAGCGATCCGGAAACACCTGGTAGACCACGGCATCCGCGGCCCATGCCGGCGGTGGTGCGTCGTGGGCCACGAGCCGGAAGTCGCTGACATCGGGGACGTCACGCAGGTGCAGACCTGTGGCGTTGAGCCAGGCATACCGGGTCGGACCGCCGGCGAGGATGAACCGGTAGCGTGTCACGGGGTTGTGGCAGACGAGATCCGCCCGCCACCACGTCTCGAGGTCGCTGCTGCGCACTGCGTCGACGACTGCCTTGACGAAGGACTGCTCCGCGTCCGGGGTGATCCGGGCGTGCACGTGGTCGAGCGGCATCTCCGAGGGCACCCGCAGCCAGACGGTCACGGTGTCCCCGAGTCGGGGCGTCAGGTCAGAGACGTAGAGCGCGGAGCCGTCGTGGTGGGGGTGGGTCAGCCAGGTCTGGACCGGCCCACGCTGTTCGAGGTCATGGTCCACGTCGTTACTTGACCGAGCCGGAGGTCAGGCCGCCGACGATCTGCCTCTGGAAGGACAGGTAGAGCAGGACGATCGGCGCCGAGGCGAGGATGGCGCCGGCGCAGAACGGCCCGAAGTACTTGTTGCGGTCGGCCGTGAGCAGGGCCCACAGGCCGACCCCGAGGGTCTGGCTGTCGACGTCCTTGAGGAAGACGCTGGCGAGGAGGAACTCGTTGAAGAGCCCGACGAACGCGAGCATCCCGACCGTGACGAGGATCGGCACGACGAGCCGTAGCTGCATGGTGAAGAAGATCCGGGCGTGGCTCGCACCGTCGACCTTCGCGGCCTCGTCGAGCTCGCGCGGCACGGTGTCGAAGTAGCCCTTCAGGAGCCAGACGTTGGCGCCCATCGCGCCACCGAGGTAGGCGAGGATCAGGCCGATCGAGGTGTTGAGCCCGAGCGCGGGGATGACGTCGCCGAGCGCCGAGAAGATGTTGAACAGCGCGACGAAGGTGAGCAGCGCAGGGAACATCTGGATGAGGAGGAGGAAGAGCAGCCCCGGGCGTCGGCCGGTGAACCGCATCCGGGAGAACGCGTAGGCCGCGCAGGCGCCGATGAAGACGGAGAACGCGGCCCCGAACCCGGCGATGATGAGGGAGTTCCGATACCAGGACCAGTAGGGGCGCAGCTCGAAGAGGGTGGAGAAGTTCACTCCGCTCGCGCCGTTCGGCACGAGGGAGGTGGTGCTCAGGGTGCCGGAGGGGTTGAAGGCCGCCGACAGGATGAAGACGACGGGGAAGAGCGCGAAGACGAGCGCCGCGAGGACGCCCAGGTAGCGCAGGTAGGTCCCCGTGCTCGCCCTGGGTGCCCGAGCGGGCGCCTGGCCGGTGTGACGCGACGCGACCTTGTCGGTGTCGGTCTGAGTGGTGGGTGCAGACATCAGTTGACCTCCTCGAGAGCCGCGGCCTTGCGGAAGCCCTGGAGGGAGATCAGGGCGACGATGATGAAGATGAAGATCGAGATCGCCGACGCGTAGCCGAAGTTCGGCGTGGTCCCGCCGATGGCCAGCCGGTAGGCGTAGGTGATCAGCAGGTCGGTCGAGCCCACCGAGGTCTGGTTGTTCTCGAACGGGCCACCGTCGGTGAGGAGGAAGATCAGCGCGAAGTTGTTGAAGTTGAAGGCGAACGACGCGAGCAGCAGCGGCCCGACCGCGACGAGCATGAGCGGCATGATGATCGACCTCACGGTCCGCCACCCGGTGGCCCCATCGATCTTGGCCGCCTCCCTGACGTCCCCCGGGATCGACTGGAGGGCACCCGTGCAGACGAGGAACATGTAGGGAAACCCGAGCCAGAGGTTGGTCAGGAGGATGGCGAACTTCGCAGCCGTCGGGTCACCGAGCCAGTCGATCTTGCCCGGGAGGAAGGAGTTGATGAGTCCGTAGTCCTGGTTGAACATCGAACGCCAGACCAGTGCCGTGACGAAGCCGGGCAGGGCGTACGGGAGGATGAGGATCGAGCGCCAGAGGCCCTTGAGCCTCAGCCGGTCGTCGTTGAACAGGAGTGCGAGGAGGAAGCCGAGGACGAAGGTCGACAGCACGGAGATCACGGCGAAGACCATGTTCCAGATGAAGATCGCGAAGAAGCCGCCCCGCAGTGTCGGGTTGGTCAGGGCGTCGGTGAAGTTCCTCAGCCCGACGTTCTCCTTCCATCCGACGGCGAGAGTGCCCCCCTTGCCGTCGGACGGAACCCAGTTCGCGTCCTGGCTGGCGACGTAGGTCTTGCCCGTGGTGGCGTTCTTCAGCGAGTCACTGCCCGTGTCATAGGTCAGCGACGGCTTGCCGACGAAGGCCTCGGAGAGGCCGACCCGCTTGATACCGCCACCGTCCGGGGTCGGGACCGCGAAGTCCTTGAGGTCCGCCCGGGCGTTGACCTCGCGAGCGTTGAGGATGGTGTAGCCCTTGGCCTTGGTGATCCTGCCCGTGGTCGACTTCTCGACATCGCCGTCCGGGAGGTCGGTCAGGCCCACCGCGTCGCCGACCTGGCTCTTCTTCGTCGTGGGGTCGGTGAGCAGGTAGAACGGGTCGGCCGTCGCGACGGGCTGGCCGTCCTTGACCGCCACGGTGAGTGCGTACCTCGGCGCGCCGGCGACCTCGGTCACCGACTGGGCCACGAGGTACTTGACCGACTCCTCCTTGCTCAGCTGGTGGCTCGGACCGTAGTTCGTCAGCGACGTGGCGACGGTGTAGACGATCGGCCAGATCTGCAGGGCGACCATGAAGACGAGCCCCGGGAAGAGGTACTTCGCGGGGATGTTGCGCCGCGTCCCGTAGACGACGAGGATCGCGGCGCCGAGCAGGCCGATCCCGACGACGGGGATGACGAGGCCCTTGGACGCGACGATGCCGGCGATCCAGAGCAGGACGGCGAGGGCGGCGCCGATGGCGACCCACTTCGCGATGAGGGGGAGAGACCGGTTCATCGTTGCATCTCCGTGGCGGGAACCTGCTGTCGGGACTGCCGGACGGGTGGCGATGGCGTGCGGCGGGTCCCGGGGGACCCGCCGACGCTCAGCCCTTGGCGATGTTCGCGACGATCTCGGCCTGGGCGGCGTCGAGGCGCGCCTTGGCTCCGGCCTTCTGCGAGATGATGTCCGCCTCGGCCTGGCCGAGCGGGCCCCACACAGAGTTCATGGCGGGGATGTTGGGCATCGGCAGGGCGTTCTTGCCCGCCTCGAACCACGACTTGACGTCGGGGTCGGTGGCCGAGACCTCGGTGTAGGCCTCGCGGAGGGCCGGCGGACGCTTGCCGATGTTGAACATGTCGACCTGGAGGTCCTTGCGCGAGACGTAGTTCGTCACGAACTCCTGGGCGAACGCGTCGTTCTTGGCCTTGGCCGAGACGTAGAACATCTGGACGCCGAGGAACGGCTCCATCTGTTTGCCGCCGATCGTCGGCAGCGGGCTGATGGCGTACTTGATGTTGCCCTTCTTCGCCTTGTCGATCGCCCACGGGCCGGTCATGAAGTAGGGCGCCTTGCCCGCGTCGAAGATCGACTCAGCGACGGGCAGGTCCAGGTTGGTCGAGAGGACGCCCGTCTTGCCCAGCGCCGCGAGCTGGTCGCCACCCTGCACCGAGCCGGCGCTGTTCACGAGCACCTTCGACGGGTCGTAGTCGCCGTTGTCCTTCTGGGCGAAGACGCCGCCGCCGAAGGCCTTGAGGAACGGATAGGCGTGGTAGGCGTCACCGGTCTTGCTGACCTGCAGGAGCACGGCGTTCGTCGCCTTGCCGCCCTGGACCGCGGCGGTGCCCTTCTCGACCATCTCCTCGAAGGTCTTGGGGGCGTCCGGGGCGAGATCGGTGTTGCGGACGATGCCGATGTTCTCCACGGCATACGGGACGCCGTAGAGCTGGCCGTTGAACTTTGCGGCGGCGATGGACTGCGGCGCGAACTTCGACTGCTGGTCGGCCGAGAGCTGCACCGGCTCGACGCTGCTGTTGGCGACGAGCTCACCGAGCCAGTCGTGCGCGCCCACGATCACGTCGGGGCCCTTGCCCGCGTTGGTGGCGTCCTTGAAGTCCTTGCGGACGTCGGTCGAGACCTGGACCTGGACCTGGATGCCGTTGGCCTTGCCGAACTCGGCGCCGTACTTGTCGAGGATCGGCTTGCGGTCGTTGTCGCACCAGATGACGAGGTCGACCTTGGCGTCACGCACAGGGGCAGCGGTCCCGGACGGGGAGGGCGCCGCAGCGGTGGTGGTGGCGCTGTCGCTCGTCGCGCCGGATGGTGCAGGCGCGGTGGAGCCGGCCGTCGGGGACGAACCCCCGCAGGCACTCATGAGCAGGGCCGCGACGCCCGTGATGGCGGCGGCGCCGAAAGCGCGCTTGTGCATGGATTCTCCTTTGAAGCCGGGCGACCGGAGGTCGCCTTCGTGTGGCGGGAAAGGTAGCAAGACGTTGCAAGGACACGCCAGACTTGCAAGAACTTGCAGACCAATCTGTGATCACCCTGTGACCGCCGGGTGATCCGGGGTGAGCGACGGCTCGTCCGGGGTGGACAGCGTCAGGACGGCGTCCTCGATCACCCCGTGCCCCTCGAGCTGCTTCTCCAGACCCCGCAACCGCATCGCGAGGGCCGACTCGACCTCGTCCCCGGTGAGGTCGACGGCAGCGACGACGAAGAACCTTGTCGGGCCGACGTACTCGAGGTGGAGGTAGGTCACCCGCTCGACCTCGGGGTGGGCGAGAAGCGTCGTGAGGACCTTCGCGACGAACTCGGGGGCGAGGCTCTCACCGACGAGGAACTGCCGGTTGCGTCTGATCAGGAAGACGGCGACGAACCCCAGGAGGATCCCGATCGTGATCGAGCCCGCGGCGTCCCACACGCTGTTGCCGGTCAGCTGGTGCAGACCCACCCCGGCTGCGGCGAGGATCAGCCCGACGAGCGCGGCAGAGTCCTCGAGGAAGACCGCCCTCAGGGTGGGGTTCGACGTGCGGTTGATGAAGGACAGCGGCCGCAACCCGCGGGCGCGGGCGTCGCTGGCCGTCTGCTTCAGGGCCTGACGGAACGAGACGCCCTCGAGCACGAAGGCCACGGAGAGCACGACGTAGTTGACGAGGTAGTCCTCCTCCGGCTCGTGCGCCCCCAGCTGCTGGACACCGTGGAGGACCGAGACGATGGCACCGGCCGTGAAGAGGCCGAACGCCGCAAAGAGGGACCAGACGTAGGTGTCCCGCCCGTAGCCGCGGGGGTGTTCACCGTCGCGGGGGCGGGCGCCGCGGCGCTGTGCGACGAGGAGGAAGACCCCGTTGCCGGTATCGGCCCACGAGTGTGCCGCCTCCGCCACCATCGAGGCGGAGCCGGTGAGGAGGGCGGCGACGCTCTTGGCGGCCGCGATGAGGCCGTTGGCCGCGAGCGCGACCAGGACCGTGGCCGTGCTCTCGCCACGGCTCTCATCCTTGCCCTCGTCCTCGGCAGCGGCGGGCACGCCCAGCGTGTCGGCGGCGGAGTCCATGGACACGTTCTACGGCACGCCGGCGGGGCCGTCCACACCGCCCCTCTGGCGCCGGACGGGTTTGTCAGTCAGAATGCGAGGCGTCGGAGAATGACCTCCGGCGGCCCTTTACGACGGATCGTCCGGCACGTTCCTGCCGGTGAAGGAGAAGCGCACATGGCTACCGTGACCTTCGACGAGGCCACCCGGACCTACCCGGGCAACCCCGTCCCCAGCGTCGACAAGCTCAACCTCGACATCGCCGACGGCGAGTTCCTCGTCCTCGTCGGCCCCTCCGGGTGTGGCAAGTCCACCTCCCTGCGGATGCTCGCCGGCCTCGAGGAGGTCAACGCCGGGCGCATCATGATCGGCGATCGGGACGTGACCAACCTGTCCCCCAAGGACCGCGACGTCGCCATGGTCTTTCAGAACTATGCGCTCTACCCCCACATGTCCGTCGCCGACAACATGGGCTTCGCGCTGAAGCTCGCGAAGGTCGACAAGGCCGAGATCGACAAGAAGGTCGAGGACGCCGCCAAGACGCTCGATCTCACCGACCATCTCGACCGCAAGCCCTCCAATCTCTCCGGTGGCCAGCGCCAGCGCGTGGCGATGGGGCGCGCGATCGTTCGCGACCCGCAGGTCTTCCTGATGGACGAGCCGCTGTCGAACCTCGACGCCAAGCTGCGCGTGCAGACCCGCACCGAGGTGTCGCGGCTGCAGAAGCGCCTTGAGACGACGATGGTCTACGTCACCCACGACCAGACCGAGGCGATGACGCTCGGCGACCGCGTGGCCGTCATGCGCTCGGGCGTGCTGCAGCAGGTCGCGCCGCCGCGCGAGCTCTACAACGACCCGGTGAACATCTTCGTCGCGGGCTTCATCGGCTCGCCGGCGATGAACTTCTTCTCCGGCACGATCAGCGACGGCACGCTCAAGCTGCCGTTCGCCGAGCTCCCGGCCCCCGACGGGGTCTCGCACACCGGCGACGTCATCGTCGGCGTCCGGCCCGAGGACTTCGAGGATGCCCGCTTCGCGCCGGCCGGCCACGAGGCGGGCGTCGAGTTCTCGGCCCCGATCGAGGTCGTGGAGTCGATGGGCTCGGAGATCTACGTGTACTTCTCCTTCGAGGGCGGTGAGGTGAACTCCAACGAGCTGGCCGAGCTCGCGCGCGACACCGGCGTCGCGGAGACCGGGCTCGCCGTGGCGCGCTTGAACCCGGAGTCCGAGATCAGCGACGGGGGGACGGCCAAGCTCTGGTTCGACGGCGCGAAGCTGCACCTCTTCGATCCCGCCGACGGCGCGAACCTGCGCCACGGCAAGGCCGACCAGCAGGCCGAGCCGGACGAACGCTCCGCGCCCGAGTAGCGTTCGCAGGATGAGAGTCGCGGTTCTCGGGACCGGCATCGTCGGCAGGACACTCGGCAGCGCGCTGCTGAGCAACGGGCACGAGGTGCGGATCGGCTCGCGAACGGCGGGCAACCCGGCGGCGGTCGCGTGGGCCGAGCAGATCGGCGGACCGGCGAGTGAGGGCACCTTCGCGGACGCAGCGGGCTTCGGCGAGATCGTCATCAACGCGACCGCGGGGTCGGGATCGCTGGAGGCGCTGCAGATGGCGGGCTACGAGCAACTCGCCGGCAAGGTGCTGATCGACGTCGCCAATCCGCTGGACATCTCGCGCGGCATGCCGCCGACGCTCACGGTCTGCAACGACGACTCGCTGGGCGAGCAGCTCCAGCGCGCGTTGCCCGACGTCCGGGTGGTCAAGACGCTCAACAGCGTGACGGCGGCGGTCATGGTCGATCCGAGCCTCGTCGGGGGCGCGCACACGATGTTCGTGGCCGGCGACGACGCCACGGCGAAGGAGCAGACGATCGAGCTGCTGCAGGAGCTCGGTTGGCCCGCGCGCTCGATCATCGACCTCGGCGACATCACCGCCGCGCGGGGCATGGAGATGTACATGGCGCTGTGGCTGCGCCTCTGGGGTGCCGCGGGCACCGCGGTGCTCAACATCGAAGTGCGCAGCGCCGGCACGCCGGCCGGGTAACTGACCAACGTCCCGTCACTGTTGACTTTCCGCACCCGCTCCATCCTTGCGTGCGCGGGCTGCCTCCTGCTCGCCGTGCTCTGTGCCTCGGTGGCGATCGGGCAGGCGGCGGCACCCGCGGCCGCACCGGCGGCGAGCGCCGGCACGCGCCTGGGGTTGATCGTCGCGCCCGCGCGAATCCGCCCGGGCCGCGCGGCGATCGTCCATGTCGTCGACACGGCGGGCCGGGGCGGGGTGGCCGCACGCCTGTGCGCGCGCTCGGGCGCCCGGTCGGCCGGCTGTCGCGAGGTGCGTCTGAAGCGCGGGCAGGTCAAGCTGCGCACCCGCGTGCGCCTGCCGCGTGCCGGGCGCTGGACGGTGACGCTGCGCCGTGCGCAGGAGGCGACGACGCTGCGCCGCAGCGTCCAGGTCACGCCCGGGGCGCGCCACCGGGTCCTCGTGACGGGCGACTCGATGGTCTACGGGATCATCGACGTGCTCGAGCGCACGGTGCGCCGCAGTGGCGGGGTGCTGAAGGGCGACCCGCACCCCGGGTCGGGGATCACCAAGCCGTTCCTGCTGAAGTGGCCCGCGCACGCTCGCCAGTCCGCGCGCGAGGAGAAGCCCGATGCCACGGTCGTCTTCCTCGGGGCGGCCGTCGACACCTTTCCCCTCGTCGTGGGCGGTGAGAAGGTCGACTGCTGCGGGTCCATGTGGATCGCCGAGTACGTTCGCCGGCTGCGCGAGATGATGCGCGCATACCTGCGCGATGGCTCGGCGCTCGTGTACTGGGTGCTGCTGCCGGCGCCCCGCGAGGCCGACCGCGTCACCTCGCACCGCGCGATCAACAGCGCCATCCTGAGGGCCGCCGCGACGTTCCCCGACGGGATCCGCGCGGTCGACATCGGCCCCGCGATCTCGCCGGGCGGTATCTACCGCAACCAGGCGATGTACCGCGGCAAGCTGAAGGTCATCCGCGAGCCCGACGGCATCCACCTCGCCAACGCCGGGATCCACCTGGCGACGGAGGTCATCGAGCGCGTGATGCGCCGTGACGCGATGGTGCGATAGATCGGCCGCGCTTGCGCGCGGGACGTGAGCACAGCGGCTCGCCGGCTATGTCAACGACGCGCAGACCACCAGCGCCACCGCGAGCTGGATCGCAGCGGACACGAGCACCGCCGGATGCAGCCTGCTCTCCTGGCATATCACTCCGAGCCTGCCCGGCGTGAGCGCGTCCAACACGACGAACCCGATCGCCTGCGCTCCCACACCCACGGCGCCGTAGACGAGCGCGTCGTCCAGCCCGTTCCAGCCGGCGCCGGTGAAGTAGATGGCAAACCAGAGGATCAGCCCGAGCGAGAACAGCCACGTCGCGGCGATCACCGCCGCGTTGACGTTGCCGTCCATGATGAGCTGCCCGAGCTTGCCCGGCGTGAGCAGGTCGATGACGAAGAAGCCGGCCACGAGCACGACGAGCCCGACGCCCGAATAGGCCAGCACCTGCCCGATGAGTTCCAGCATGGTTCATTCCTTTCGCCGTACGATCGCCGGAACCGGCGAACGCTCGAGATGACAGACGCGAGGATCGGTGACCGGCGATCTCCCGGCGACGTTACTCAAGAGATCACGTGCGGCACGAACCGCGACGTGTTGGTGGTCAGCAGCCCGTCGCTCTCGCGGATCCCCAGCCCCGCGGGCTCGACGTCGACGGTCCAGACACCGAGGACCGGGCGCGCGCCGCCGCCGTAGTCACCGAGATCGGTGTACTCCTGCACGACGAAGCCCTCCGCGCCGTAGTCCTGGTCGGGCCCCTCCTCGACCACCTTGCCGTCGATCACGGCGGTGGCGTTGGCTCCCTCGCGGGCGAGCAGCGGCTTGCGCACGAAGGACGTCAGGCTGTCGGGCTGCTCGCCGTCGAAGTACGCCGGCAGGACGTGGGGGTTCTCGGGAAACAGCCGGTGCAACACGGGCAGGATGCCCTTGTTGGACCACAGCATCTTCCAGATCGGCTCGATCCAGACCGTCTGGCCGGGCCCATCGCCCATCTGCTCGAGGGCCTGCGTGCCGAAGTCCTCGCGCACCATCCACTCCCACGGGTAGAGCTTGAAGGCGGTCCGCACCGGTCGGCCTGCGAGGTCGACGAAGCCCTCGCCCTCGACGTGGCCGAGGCTCTCGATCGCGACGAGCTCGGACATGAGGTTCGCCGCCCGGGCCGTCTCGGCCAGGTAGCCGATCGTCATGAAGTCCTCGCCGGACTGCTCGGCGCTCGTGTGCAGCATGTGCAGTCGCTCGCCCGGCAGGCGCCCGTTCTGCGCGAGCTCGCGCCAGCGCCCCACGAGCATCTCGTGCAGCAGGTTCCACTGGTCGACGCCCTCGCCGAAGACGTCCTTGGCCCAGTGCCACTGCACGGCGGCGGTCTCCAGCAGCCCGGTCGGCGTGTCGGCGTTGTACTCGAGCAGCCTGGGCACGCCGTCGTGGCCGTAGGCGAAGTCGAAGCGCCCGTAGAGCATCGGCGGCTCGGACTCCCACGTCTCCTTGATGCGGGGCACCGCCCAGCCGGGGATCCCCAGCTGGGCGAAGAGGTTCTCCTCGATGATGTAATCGCCGGCCTCGACGAGCATCTCCAGCATGAGCCGCGCGACGGCCTCGATGTCGTAGACCTCGTCGCTCGTCAGCGAGTAGTGGGCGCCCTCATGCCAGTAGGCGATCTCCTCGCCGTCGGGCAGCGGCGTCTTCCAGTAGATGAGGCCCTGCTCCTCGATGATCGCCGGCCAGCCCTGGCGCGGCTCTGAATCGTGCCGATCCATCAGTGACGTCGCCGGGAGGTCAGCGCAACCGACCGGGGCGTGACGTGATCCACACGAGGTGGGTTGCGGTGACCGGACGGCGAAACCATCACCCTCCCCCCGAGAAGCCGCCCCCGCCGATGGTCTTGCCGGTCGGCCGGCCGATCCCGCCGCTGCGCGCGCTCGAGCCGAAGCCGCCGCGCTTGGCCAGCGCCGCCTTGTCGGTCGAGTTGATCCGCTCGCCCCCCGAGGGTGCGAACGAGCCGCGGCCGAGGATGGCCCCGCCGAAGAACCAGAAGAAGCTCGAGTTGTTGCCGCGATCGCAGTTCTCGTTGTCGGTGACCCTGTTCTCCTGGTCGACGCAGTACGCCGTCTCCTTCTCCTCGTTACCGCAGCCCGACAGGAACGCCGCTGCGAGCAGCGGGACGACGACGAGGTTCACGCTCTTGCTGCGCTTCATGTGCCGTTCTCCTTGAGGGGGAGGTTCGCCTCGCGCCGCGCCGTCGCGACGCGCGGGTCGTTGGTGACGTGCCTCAGGCGCCGCAGGTGCTCGGTCAGGTACTGGGAGTTTCCCGCCTCGGTCAAGTGCGTCGACCGCCCCCTGGGAATGCCCGCCGTCATCGCTTACACTCCGTGGCGCATGACGCACCCGTTCGACCTGTCTGTGCTTCTCCTGCTCCCCCGATAGGGGGAGCTATCGCGTGGCGGCCGCACTGCCGCAAACCGACTGAGAAGCAGCACACCTCGAACCTTTCAGCAAGGGAGCACGACACGTCATGAGCAGCATGCAGCCTGACCCCAGCCACGTCCGGATCTTCGACACGACCCTGCGCGACGGCGAGCAGTCGCCGGGCATCTCGCTGAACACCGCCGAGAAGCTCGAGATCGCCCACCAGCTCGCCCGCCTGAACGTCGACGTCATCGAGGCCGGCTTCCCGATCGCCTCGCCCGGCGACTTCGAGGCCGTCGAGGCCATCTCCCGCGAAGTGCACGGCCCGATCATCGCCGCGCTCGCGCGCGCTCAAGCACCCGACGTCGAGGCTGCTGCCCGCGCGGTACGCGACGCCGAGCGACCTCGGATCCACACGTTCATCTCCACGTCGGACATCCACATCGTCCACCAGTTCCGCTCCACCCGCGAAGACGTCCTCGCCCAGGCGCGCGCCTCGGTCGCGCATGCGCGCTCGTTCGTCGAGGACGTCGAGTTCTCCCCGATGGACGCCACCCGCGCCGACCTCGAGTACACGGCCGAGGTCTGCGCCGCGGCGATCGAGGAGGGCGCGACGACGATCAACATCCCCGACACCGTCGGCTACACGACGCCCGACGAGTACATGGCCTACCTCGCCGGCCTGTATCGCCTGATCCCGGGCCTGAAGGACGTCATCGTCTCGACGCACTGCCACGACGACCTCGGCCTGGCGGTCGCCAACTCCTACGCGGGCGCGCTCGCGGGGGCGCGGCAGATCGAGTGCGCGATCAACGGCATCGGCGAGCGCGCGGGCAACGCGGCGCTCGAGGAGATCGTGATGCTGCTGGCCACGCGCGGTGACGTCTCGGGCCTGCATACGACCGTCACCACGCGGGAGCTCGCACGCACGTCGCGCCTCGTGTCGCGCCTGACCGGCTACGTCGTGCAGCCCAACAAGGCGATCGTCGGGCGCAATGCGTTCGCGCACGAGTCGGGCATCCACCAGGACGGCGTCATCAAGGAGCGCACGACCTACGAGATCATGGACGCGACGAGCGTCGGCCTGGATGCGAACTCGCTCGTGCTCGGCAAGCACTCGGGCCGCGCGGCGCTCAAGCAGACGCTCGCAGAGCTCGGCTTCACCGTCGAGGGCGCGGCGCTCAACACGGCCTTCAAGCGCTTCAAGGAGATCGCGGACAAGAAGAAGCAGGTCACGGCGATGGACCTCGAGGCGCTCGTGACCGACGACCTGCGCAACGAGCTGGCGAGCTACACGTTCGACTCCTTCGAGGTGTCCGCCGCATCCGGCGAGGCGCCGCAGGCCAAAGTCTGGGTGACGCTGCCCGACGGCGAGGTGAAGACCGCGACCGGCACCGGCGACGGGCCGATCGACTCGGTGTTCGCCGCGATCAACGCTGCCACCGGCGTCGACGCGCAACTGCGGGTGTTCCGCGTCGAGGCCGTCACCGGCGGCCAGGACGCGCTCGGCGAGTCGTCGGTCGTGCTCGAGTTCGAGGGCCAGTCGGCCTCCGGCCAGGGCGTCGCGACCGACATCATCGAGGCAGCCGGCACGGCCTACGTGCGCGCGCTGTCGAACGTCGTGCGCAAGGCTCAGGCAGCGGGCGAGCTCGTCGACCTCGCGCGCACCGAGCCGCTCGTCGCGCCATAGCTAGTGTGCGCGTCGGGATGGCCGACGCAGCGATCGAGATCGACGGGCTACGCAAGTCCTACGGACGCTTCGAGGCCGTGCGCGGCCTATCGCTGCAGGTGCGCGAGGGGGAGATCTTCGCCTTCCTCGGCCCCAACGGGGCGGGGAAGACGACGACCGTCGAGATCCTCGAGGGCTTTCGCAAGCGCGACGCCGGCGACGTCGCCGTGCTCGGCATCGACCCCGAGCGCGGCGATCGCGGCTGGCGATCGCGGATTGGGATCGTGCTGCAGGAGGGCCAGGCACAGCCCGAGCTGACCGTCCGCGAAACGCTCGCGCTGTGGGCCGCCTACTACCCGCGCCCGCGCCCGATCGAGGAGACGATCGAGCTCGCCGGCCTGCAGGACAAGGCCGGCGACCGCGTAGCGCGCCTGTCGGGCGGCCAGCGCCGGCGCCTCGACGTCGCGCTGGCACTGATCGGCGACCCCGACCTCGTCTTCCTCGACGAGCCGACCACCGGCTTCGACCCGGTCGCCCGGCGAGCGGCGTGGAAGGTCATCGCGGGGCTGCGCGATCTCGGCAAGACCGTCTTCCTGACGACGCACTACCTCGACGAGGCGCAGGAGCTCGCCGACCGCGTCGCGATCGTCAAGGACGGCGTGATCGTCGCCGAGGGCGCGCCGCGCGATCTCGCCGGACCGGGCCAGCAGGAGACCGAGATCGCGTTCGTCGCCCCGGCCGGCGTGGCGCTCGGATCGCTGCCCGGCGGCGCGGCAGCGACCGTCGGCGACGACGGCCGCGCGCGCCTGCGCACGCAGATGCCGACGCGGCTGCTCGCCGAGCTGTGCGGCTGGGCGGCGCAGAGCGGCATCGAGCTCGAGCGCCTCGAGGTCACGCGGCCGACGCTCGAAGACATCTATCTCGAGCTCGTCCGCGACCCGGGATCCGAGCCGCAGGAAGCCGGGGCGCCGGCATCGTGAGCACGCTGCTCGTCCAGCTGCGCTCCGATCTCAAGGTGTTCGTGCGCAATCCGGCGGCGATCTTCTTCACCGCAATCCTGCCGGTGATCTTCCTGTGCCTGTTCGTTTCGATCTTCGGCAACGAGCGTGACGAGGCGTTCGGCAACGTCCGCCTGGCGACGCTGCAGGTGCCGGCGTTCATCGCGCTTGCAGTCATCTCGGCGTCGTTCGTCGGGTTGGCGATCGGGCTCGTCGGGGTGCGCGAGGACGGCGTGCTGAAGCGCATTCGTGGCACGCCGGTGGCGTCGTGGGTCGTCTTCGCGGGGCGCATCGGCACCGCGATCGTCATGGCGACGATCGTGTCGGTTGTGCTGATGGCGATCGGGGCGATTGCGTTCGCAGTCGACGTGCCGACCTCGACGATGCCCGGGCTGGTCTGCGCGGTCGTCGTCGGCGCGTTCGCGTTCTGCGCGCTTGGGATCGCCTACACCTCTGCGATCCGTGGCGAGGACGCCGCGCCGGCGATGACGAACGCCGTCGTGCTGCCGCTGTACTTCATCTCCGGGGTGTTCGTCCCGGCCAGCCAGCTTCCCGACGGGCTGGTGTCAATCGCCGACGTGCTGCCGGTCAAGCCGTTCGTCGATGCCCTGACGGTGCCGTTTCATCCCGCGACGACGGGCGTCGGTATCGCCGGCGGCGACCTGCTGGTGGTCGCGGCATGGGGGCTGGCGGGCCTGGTCTTCGCCGTGCGCTTCTTCGCCTGGACGCCGCGCCGGCAGGCGGGCTGAAGAGCTCGCTCAGCGCGCGGGCGGGCCGGGCTGCTCGTCGGGCCAGTGGCCGTCCGCGTCGAAGTGGTCGCGCGCCTATCGTCACGCGCTTGCCGCCGCGCTGCCACCGTCGCGGGCTCCGATCTCCATACCCTGCACGTACCCACCGGCGAGCACGTGCTCGCGCAGGCGTGCGTCCATGAGGTTCGGACCCATGATGCGCGCGATCTGCGAACTCGGCCCGATCATCCGCACCTTCGCGCCGCGGCTGCGCAGCGCGAGGATCTCGAGCGCCGCCGTGCTGCCGGCGATCGCCCGCAGGATCCCGAACGGCGAAGCGATCGCGATGTCGAGGCTCGCGATCGGGTTGAGGCACAGCACCTGCGTGAGGCGCGACGCGGGCGCGATGTCGAGGTTCGTGTTGCTCCAGACGCCGCCGTCGACGTACTCGCGGCCCTCGATCGTCACGGGCGCGAAGATCCACGGCACCGAGCACGACGCCTGAACCGCCTCGGCGACGCTCGCGTCGGGGGCGCCGGGCGAGCCGAACACGACGCGCCTGCCGCTTTCGCGTTCGACGGCGACGACGCGCAGGCGCCCGTCGAAGCGCGCGCCGGTCTTGGCGACGCCTTCGCGGATCTCCTCCAGCGACGTGTCGGTGCCGGGAGCGCGGCCGAGCAGCGCGGCGCGCATCGCCGTGCTGCCGGTCGAGCCGAGTGCGAGCGCCACCGGCGCAAACGGCGTCGCGGCGACGCCCGCCAGGCGCGCCGCCTCGCGCGCGACGTTCAGCAGCATCGAGCGCGGTACCGGCAGCCACGGCGACAGCACCTTCGACGAGCTGTCGGCAGTGACGTCGGCGCCGGGCGCCATGCCGGAGGTCAGCTCGCGACGGCCCGAGGATCCCTGTGGCCGGCGCGGGCGCTGGCCGGCGACGAGCGCCGCGGCGACGAGCGAGCCGGCCGA
>NZ_JBKJPP010000047.1:0-3799 GCF_046595215.1 Lapillicoccus sp.
GCGGTCATGTCCGCGTCGGTCGACTGGATCTGCTGCTCGACGACCTTCATCCCGTGCTGCTTGGCGAAGTACGTGGATCCGTTCAGGCCACCGGCGCCGTACTCACCCTCGAAGTAGATGTGGCCGATCGTGTCGCCCTCCTTGATCTTGCCTTCTTGGAGCAGGTAGTCCAGGACGTTGATCATCTCGACCTCGTAGGTCGCGCCCACGATCGCGATCTCCGGCGACTCGGACAGAGACTGCGCCCACGCTGCCGGGATGTTGACCATGTGGTCGGCCTCGAACTGGGGCAGGAGCCCGGTGTTGATGGGGGACCCGATCGTCTGCTCGATCGCCAGCACGTCGTTGTGGATCGAGCTGTAGAGCTGGATCCCTCGCTGGGTGTCGTAGCCGTGGTCCTTGACCGTCTCCTCGACGGTGTAGGTGCCACAGATCTTGTCGCCGGCGTTCTGCGACTTCCAGTAGAGCGACTGGGCGTTGGTGATGTCCTTGCCCAGCGCAGCGAAGACGCCGGTCAGGTCGGTGAGCGCTCCGAGGGTGATGGTGTCGCCGTCGATCCCACGACCGACCTTGACCCCGTCCTGGACCGACGAGGCGTCGTTCGAGGACTTCGTGCTGCAGGCGGCAGAGGCCAGCACCATGGTGACCGACATGAGAGCGACTGCCCCTCGCTTGGTGTTCCTGTTCATCAGTTGTCCCTTCCGGTGGACGGGTCGGCGTGTGCCGGTGTCTCGAGCTGGTCGTGATCGGCCCCGGCGGTTGCGGATGCAGCTCCGGGGGCACGGTGGGGGCGCCGCAAGCGGCGGGCTAGCCCGGCGAGTCCGCCTGGCTCGAACATCACGACGAGGACGATCGCCCCGCCGTAGAGGAAGGCCGCCGCCTGGCTCGCCACGATGCCGGGCTGGCCGGGGTCGACGATGAAGGGCAGGGATCCGGCGTACTGCTGGAGGACAAGGGGCGCGGCACTGACGAAGGTGGCACCGAGGATCGCACCGGTCACCGAGCCGAGGCCGCCGAGCACGATCATCGCCAGGAACTGCACCGACAGCGCGAGCCCGAACGAGTCGGGGGCCACCGAGCCGATGGAGAGGGCGTAGAGGACGCCGGCGAGACCGGCGTACATCGAGGAGACCAGGAACGCGCGCGCCTTGTAGGCCCGGACGTCGACGCCCATCACCGAGGCAGCGACCTCGCTGTCGCGCAGCGTCTCCAGCGCGCGGCCGGGGCGTGAGCGGACCAGGTTGGCGGCGAACCAGCAGCCCACCACGCACAGGGCCAGGCCGAGGTACCACAGCCGCTCGGCCTGCCCGAAGGGCACACCGGCCACCACCAGCTCCGGCGAGTCCGAGCCACCGAAGTTGAAGCCGAAGAGCGTGAAGGCCGGCACCAGTCGGCCGTTGAAGCCACCGGTCACCGAGGTCCAGGTGTTGAGCACGTGCTGGCCGATGAACACGAGCCCGAGGGAGGCGATGCCGAGGTAGATCCCGCGGAGCCGGGCGGCGATCGGGCTGAAGAGGACCCCCGCGAGTCCAGCGACGATCACCCCCAGCACCATGCCGATGACCGGTGGCCACTCCAGGCCGCCGTAGGCGTTGGCGGTCCCACCCGGCGCACCCGAGACATACGTGTAGGTGACGGCCCCGACGGCCAGGAAGAAGGCGTGGGCCAGCGAGAGCTGCCCCGTCGTGCCCACCAGAAGGTTGAGCCCGAGCGCTCCGACGATCGCGGCGAAGACGGCGAACCCGGTGCGCAACCAGAACTCATCGACGTAGAGCGGGAGCACGAGCAGCACCACGACCGCTGCGAGGACGACCGCGAGCCTGACGAGGCGGCTCACCGGCCAGGACCTCGGCGCGGGGTGCCCGGTAGGTGCGTCGCGGTGGACGGTGGCGGCCTCAGACACGCGTCAGCTCCTTCGTGCCGAAGAGCCCGGACGGCCGCACCAGCAGCACAGCGACCATCACGACGTAGGGCACCACGTCACCGAAGCCCCGCCCGAGGAAGGCGATCTGGTCCTGGTAGCCGGCGGCCATCGCCTCCGCGATGCCGACCATCAGACCGCCCACCAGCGCGCCCCCTGTCGAGTCGAGGCCCCCGAGGATGGCGGCGGGCAGGGCGCTGAGGGCCACCGTGGCGACGGCAGGGGTCACACCGGGTGTCGGCGATCCCACCGCGAACAGCCCCGCGACCGCGGCCAGGACGCCGGCGACCATCCAGGCGAACATCGAGACCCGCCCACGGTGGATGCCCATGAGTGCCGCGGCCTCGCCGTCCTCGGCGGCAGCGCGCATCGAGATGCCCCAGTTGGAGTACTTGAAGATCGCGAAGAACCCGGCGATCAGCACACCGGCGACGACGATCGCCACAGCGCGGTTGGCAGTGATGCCGACACCGCCGAACGAGATCGACCTGCCGCCCCACGGGTGGTCGACATTGAGGATGTCGGAGCCGATCCGACGGGTCAGCTCGGTGATGATGATGAGGTCGACACCGATCGTGAGGATCGCCAGTCCGATCACCGGGGCCCCGCGCAGGCGGTTGATGATCAGGCGCTCGACGAGCACGGCTGCGATCGCGGCACCTCCGATGCCGATCACGAGCGCGGGCCAGAAGCCGATCTTCTGGTCGTAGTGACCGACCAGGTAGGCCCCGAGCAGCAGGAGCGAGCCCTGCATGAAGCTGGTGACCTCGCTGGCCTTGAAGATGATGACGAAGCCGAGGGCGATGAGCGCATAGACGGCCCCGAGCGACAGGCCGTTCAGCAGCAGGGACAGGAACTGGGTCATGGCGAGCTCTCCTCGTGAGGATGGTCCCGGTCCACGGCATCGGCAGGCGTGCTGTCGTCACCGGCTCCGAGGTAGGCGCGGATGACCTCGGGATCGTGCTGGGTCTCGTCCGGGGTGCCGTCCGCGATCAGCCGACCGAAGTCGAGGACGGTGACGCGGTCGGCGATGCTCATCACCATGCCCATGTCGTGCTCGACCAGGACGATGGAGATGCCGAGCTCGTCGCGGATCTCGAGGACGGCCTGCGCCATGCGCTCGGTCTCCTCAGCGTTCATGCCGGCCACTGGCTCGTCCAGCAGCAACAGGCGTGGCTCGGTGCACAGGGCCCGGGCCACCTCCACGCGCTTCTGGTCCCCGTAGGAGAGCACTCCGACCGGCAGGTCGAGCTTGGCACCGAGCTCGAGGAACTCGGCGATCTCGCGGACACGCTCCCGGTGCACGCGCTGCTCACGCGTCGCCGCCGGGAGCCGCAGGCCAGAGGCGAGGAAGCCGGCATGGGTCAGCCGGTGACGTCCGAGCATCAGGTTCTCCGCCACCGTCTGGGTGCCGGACAGGGCGATGTTCTGAAAGGCGCGGGCGACGCCGAGCTGGGCGATCTTGTGCGGGCGCAGCCCGTTGAGCTCCGTCGAGCCCAGGCTCACCGTGCCGGCCGAGGCGCGATAGACGCCGGACAGCACGTTGAACATCGTGGACTTGCCAGCACCGTTGGGCCCGATCACTGCGTGCACCGTGCCGGGCCGCACCGTGAAGGACACGTCGGAGAGGGCCTTGATCGCGCCGAACTCCACGGTGACGTTGGCGACCGTCAGGACCTCGACGTCCTCGCGGAGGGTCACCTCGGGTGCTGTCGTCACTGCGACCACCTCGTGAGTCTCTTGGTCGTCCTGGTGGCGGCAACGCGTCGGGGAGACCCGTCGGCACCGTGGCCGAGGTAGAGGCGTTGCACGGCGTCGGACGCCGAGAGCTCCGCCGAGGTGCCTGACAGGGACACCTTCCCCACGTCGAGGACGAAC
>NZ_JBKJPP010000025.1:0-27081 GCF_046595215.1 Lapillicoccus sp.
GCGTTGTCGCCGTCGGCGAGCCCTCGATGCGGATGGAGGGGCTGTACCCGAGGCCTCCCACGGTGCCGGGCTGGACGTGGTGGCCCGCAGGGTGGTCTGTCCGCGAGCAGCACCGGATCGGCGAAAAGTTAAGGTGCGCCGACCTGACCCTGTTTGCTGAGACCTTTGTCGACCTCGGGAATGCCGAAGTCATGAAGGGCGCATGGGAGTGACCGACTGGCTTGTTGACACCTCCGCGCTGGCCCGGCTTGGCGGGACCCCGGACGCCGCCACCTGGGCCGAGCGGATAAATCGGGGCCTGGTCCGCATCGCCACCGTCACCCGCCTTGAAGTCGGCTACTCGGCCAGATCCGGCCTCGACCTGCGCGCCGCCACCCAGCGCCCACCGCTTGCGTCGATGCCGGTCGCATACCAGACGCCCGCGATCGAAGACCGCGCCGTGGAGGTGCAGCACCTGCTCGCCGACCACGGCCGACACCGAGCGCCCTCGGTGCCCGACCTCATCGTCGCCGCCACCGCCGAACTGGCTGGCCTCACCGTCTTGCACCTGGACCAGGATTTCGACCTCATCGCAGAGATCACCGGACAACCGACCGAACGCCTGAACCATCGCCTGGGCATAGCCCCCGCGGAGTGAGCCGCCCACGAGCCGAGATGGCGTCTCGCCTCGCGACAGCTGAGGTTGTCGGCATGGATGGCTTCTCGCCCCCAAGCTGAGTAAGCACCAAGATTCACGGCGAAGATCCCCTTTCGAGTTCGCCGGATGTCATCTCGCGGCATCCACGAGACCGCGCTCGCTCAGCGTCCCGCAGTCACTCCCCGGCCGCTGGCGTCGTTCCCCCGGACGCCGCGAACGCCGCGCGGGTCATCACGTCCCTGACCGCCTCGACGACCACCTCGGGGTGGGTCAACGGGAGCATGTGCGCGGCCCCGTCGACGGTGGTCAGGTCTGTCCGCGCAGCGTGGGCGAGGCGGGCGGACCACCCGGCCGCCGCGATCACGTCCTGCTCACCCCTCACCACGGCGACAGGGATCGCCAACCTTGCCACCGCATGGTCGGTGCGATACCAACGAAACGTGTTCATCCCCCGAAGCATCGTGGGGAACCCCGTCTCCCGGTACTGGGGAATGAGCAGGGGGATCTGCCAGAGTCGTTCCTGCACAGCCGTCCTCACCCACTGTCGGAGCATCCTTGGCCACGTGGCCGCTCGGGGGTCGGTGACGGGGCCGAGCATGACCAGCCCGGTCACGACGGTTGATCGGGCCGCTGCCTCGACGATGACCGGGCATCCGGCCGAGTGGCCGACGAGGACGACGTTCGTGGTTCCGAGGCGAGCGAGCTCGATGAGGAGCCGGGCCGCCTGCCGGCCGATCTGCACGTCCGTTCCGGCAGGAGCCGGTCGACCCAGGGCGGGTAGGGAGACGACCGCAGCGGGTGCGGTCAGGCGCTCCAGCACCCTCGACCAGCTGCGGTCGTCAAGCCCCAGCCCCGGCACGATGACCACCGACGGGGGCATCAGCCCACCCGATCTCGACGACCCGACGTCACTCACCATTTCTCGTTCTCTCGCGGAGCCCGGACAGTAACAGTCCCGGTCCGGGCCGTCCGACGACACGCGGCTCAGATCGCCCCCTGAGGGGAGACGCCCCCGCCGGCGGTGGCCAACCGGATGGTCCCGGCCACGATCGCGACCAGGCACCCCAGATAGGCCAGCAGGGCAGGCGCAGAGGCGGGCACCGCCTCGCGCAGCAGGACGGCGCCCAGCACCACGGCGACGACGGGCGCAGCGGACTCGTTGGCGGGATAGCTCGCCCGCAGCGGTCCGACCTGGAACGACACCTGGGTGAGGATGACGGCCACTGCCCCGGTGACCACGAGGCCAGCCAGGGGCACCCACCCGTCGGGGTGCAGCAGGGCTTCGGCGCCCCCCGCTGCCCAGGTCGAGGACGTCGCATCGAGCAGGACACCGACCAGCCCGAACCACCCACCCGCCACCGCCCCGTATGCCGCCGCACGCAGCGTCGGGGAGCCGCGGGTCACCAGCCCGCAGACCCCTCCCCCGACGACGAGCACGAAGATCGTCGCCAGGGCGATGGGTCGGGCGCCCGGTGGGCGCCCGACGCCGGGGTCGCCGAGGATGAGGTAGAAGACGCCCAGCCCGCCGATGATGGCAAGGCAGGCGAGGTAGTCCCCTCGCCTCGGTCTGGGCCCGCCGAGTGCGTGGCCCGCCACCAGGGAGGCCGGAACGGCAAGGACGAGCAGCGGCTGGACGAGCACCACCGGCCCGGTCAGGAGCGCCAACAGCTGCAGCGCGAAGCCGACCCCGTCCCCGGCGACCGAGAGCAGCCACCGCGGATCGCGCACCAGTCGCAGCAGACCCCGGGCGTCGGCGCGTTGCGCCCCGGTGTGGACCACCGAGTGCTGGACCGCTGAGTGCTGGACCGCCGTGGCCGCACCATAGGCCGCGGCCGAGAGCAGACCGGACGGAATGGCAACGGCCAGCATCATGGACGCCACGCTATCCCGGGCTTCCCACGTGACGGGCCCCGGAGGTTGACTGGCAGAAGCCCGCGTCGCGAGGTCGTCGCGGCCCGAGGTCACTATCCTCGAGAGGGCGCGTCGCAGGACCAGGACGCCAGTTCCGACATGATGACGAGGTCGATGTGAAGATGCCACCGCGAGACCGAACCGCGTGGCTCGGCAGGAGGAACGGCGTGGCCCTCGTCGCCGCGGCGGGTGTGCTGGTCATGACCGTCGGTGCCTGCACCTCGGTCGACCCACCACCCACCGGGGCGCAGGCCGCCTCCGCCGCGCCAACAGTGAGCGCCACCGGGGAGAGGACCACGACCGCCACCGGCACGACGACCCCCGGCGCCACCGCGACCGGGACGACGACCCCCGGCGCCACCGCGACAGCTTCGCCGACCGGCACAGCGTCACCGTCGAGCCCCACCCCCGGCACCGCGCCCTCGACGACCCCGGTCCCGCCGGCCCCGGCCTCCGCCTGTCCCGCCCCGAGCCCCACCGTCATCACCCAGGCCCCCGGCCCTGGCCGGACGGTGGCGCTGACCTTCGACGACGGCGCCAGCGCCGACATGCTCGCCATCGCCCAGGTCCTGCGCGCGCAGTCGGTGCGGGCCGCGACGTTCTTCGACACCGGGGCCAAGGATGCGCAGAGCCCGCAGGCCGTCACCGACGTCTCGGCCATGGGGTTCCTCATCGGCAACCACACCTGGGACCACCAGTACCCCAAGGCCGTCCGGGGAGGGTGGTCCCTCCCCTACCTCAGCGACCAGATCAGCCGGACCGCCGCCCAGACCCTGCGCCTGACCGGCGCCGGGGAGTGCTTCTTCAGGCCGCCGGGCGGAGTCCAGGACAACGTGTTGGCGGCCGCCGCCGCCCAGGGCATGTCCGTCGTCATGTGGTCGGTCGACACCTCCGACTGGCAGTCACCACCTCGCCTCGATCCCGCCTTCCAGCAACGGATCATCACCCGCGCCACGACGCTCCCGGCCGCCGGCGCGGACCACCCCATCGTGCTCATGCACTCCGCCAAGGCCTCCCACGAGCCTGAACAGCAGGTGTCGTCGTTCCGGGGCAACACGGTCGCTGCCCTTCCGTCGATCATCGCGTGGTATCGCTCCCACGGTTATCAGTTCGTCGACGTCGCCGGCCGTTCCTGAGCGGGCAGGGGTCGGGTCAACCGTTCGGCTCCACCTCCCGTCGTTCGGCCAGACCGGGCCCGTGCCCCTTGTCGGCCCGACGCCCGTCGTCCAGCATCGAAGCAGGACACACCCGGCCCCGTGACGAAGGACCCCCAATGCCCCGACGAGCCTTCACCCGAGCCGCGGCCGCCCTGGCGATCAGCATGACAGCCGGGATCGTCCTGGCCGCCAGCCCGCTGCTGGGCACGTCTGCGGCCGCGAGCTCGGCGCCCGTCCCGAAGCTGCGCGTCGTCGCCGGCGCGTCCGCCGTCCGCTACACCCCTCCCCGGCCCACCCCTGCCCCGACCTCGAACACCACCGTGTATGCCGCTCGCCTCGTGGAGCTGACGAACCAGGCCCGGGCGCAACGGGGGCTGCCCGCTCTCGCTGCGGCCACCTGTGCCAGCGCCGTCGCGAGCACCTGGTCAGCAAGCATGGCGCGCAACGGTCAGCTCGTCCACCAGTCCATGTCCAACATCACCGGCGCCTGTCCGGGCTGGCGGTCCGTCGGCGAGAACATCGCCATGGGCAACGTCCCGGCCGACCAGATCTTCACGATGTGGATGAACTCGACCGGCCACGCGGCAAACATCCTCAACGCGGGATACACCCAGGTGACCATCGCGGTCGCGCAGGACTCGCGGGGCGTCTTCTGGGTCACGCAGGACTTCGTCCAGCGCTGAGGCATCAGGTAGGGAAACTCCTGCGGCGGGTGGCGCGGACCGCGAGACCTGCCGCCCGGCATACGGCTGCCGTGCTCACAATTCGGTGACCGTCTGGGTAAATGCTGGGACTCGGCCGTGCCGCCCGATAGGTTGCCATCATGAGCCACGCACTCCAGGACGGGTCCCGCGACGGGTCGCCGACGGCGGCCAAGAGCCAGCCGATGGTCGAGATCACGGGTGTCAACAAGCACTACGGCGACCTGCATGTGCTGCAGGACATTGACCTCACCGTGAACAAGGGTGAGGTCGTCGTCGTCCTCGGCCCGTCCGGCTCGGGCAAGTCCACGCTGTGCCGCACCATCAACCGGCTGGAGACCTTCGAGACCGGCTCGATCAGCATCGACGGCCAGCCGCTCCCCGAGGAGGGCAAGGCGCTCGCGCAGCTGCGCGCCGACGTCGGCATGGTGTTCCAGAGCTTCAACCTCTTCGCGCACAAGACCATCCTCGAGAACGTCACCCTCGGGCCGATCAAGGTGCGCAAGCAGAGTAAGGCCGAGGCCGACAAACGGGCCGCCGAGCTGCTCGAGCGGGTCGGCATCGCCCACCAGGCCGAGAAGTACCCCGCCCAGCTCTCCGGCGGCCAGCAGCAGCGCGTCGCGATCGCCCGCTCCCTGGCGATGGACCCCAAGGTCATGCTGTTCGACGAGCCGACCTCGGCGCTCGACCCGGAGATGATCAACGAGGTCCTCGACGTCATGGTCGGCCTGGCCAAGTCCGGGATGACCATGATCGTCGTGACCCACGAGATGGGCTTCGCCCGCAAGGCGGCCGACCGGGTCGTCTTCATGTCGGACGGTCAGATCGTCGAGGCCGCGACCCCGCAGACCTTCTTCACCAACCCCACGTCGGATCGCGCCAAGGACTTCCTCGGCAAGATCCTCACCCACTGAGCTTTCCGCTCCACGGGGGTGCCGGACGGGCGCCCTCGCCCAACCAGGAGGAATCACCATGAAGTTCGGTCCAATCAGCGCGGTCGCCGTGGCAGCAGTGACGGCCGTCGGCCTCGCCGCCTGTGGCAGCGGCACCCCGGGAGGCACCTCGGGAGGCGGCGCCGGCGCCGGCGCGACGAGTGCCTCCGGCGAGACGGTGAAGGTCGGCATCAAGTTCGACCAGCCGGGTCTTGGCCTCAAGCAGGGCTCGGACTACACCGGCTTCGACGTCGACGTCGCCAACTACATCGCCAAGGAGCTGGGCTACACGCCCCAGTTCGTCGAGGCGATCTCCGCCCAGCGCGAGACGCTGATCAAGTCCGGACAGGTCAAGTACATCGTCGGGACCTACTCGATCACCGACAAGCGCAAGGTCGACGTCGACTTCGCGGGCCCGTACTTCATCGCCGGCCAGGACCTCCTCGTGCGCGCGGACGACACGGCGATCACGGGCAAGGACGCCCTCAACGGCAAGAAGCTCTGCTCGGTCAAGGGCTCCACGTCGGCAGCCAACATCAAGAAGGACGTCCCCGGCGTCAACCTCCAGGAGTACGGCACCTACACGCTGTGCGTGGACGCCCTGAAGGCGGGCAGCGTCGACGCCCTGACGACCGACAACACGATCCTTGCCGGCTACGCCGCGCAGGACGCCAACAAGGGCAAGCTCAAGGTCGTCGGCAAGACCTTCTCGACGGAGAACTACGGCGTCGGCCTCAAGAAGGGCGACAAGGACATGTGCACCAAAGTCACCGCAGCCCTGGCGAAGTTCGTCAGCTCGGGCGAGTGGCAGAAGTCGGTGGACAAGAACCTCGGGCCAGCGAACTTCAAGCCGGGCGAGGGCAACCCGCCCAAGGCTGCGGCCTGCGCCTGACCAACGACGGCCGGTATGCCGGGTGCGCACGCGGGCACCCGGCATACCTCCACTCGCTGAACCACTGCTTGCCGACCCACTGCATACTGACCCACTGCCGAGCGGCGGTCACGCGCCCGCACACCTGAGGAGGGACCCACCACATGGGTGAGTTGTTCGCCGAGTACAACATCCTCGCCGCGTTCGGGATGACGATCCTCCTGACGTTCTTCGCGGCGATCGGCTCGCTGGTCCTCGGGACGATCATCGCGATCATGCGCGTCTCCCCCGTCGCCCTGTTCCAGAAGGCCGGCGCCTTCTATGTCAACACGGTCCGCAACACGCCGCTGACGCTCATCATCATCGCCTGCAACATCGTCCTCATCGTCAACCTGGGGTTCAGCTTCAGTGAGGACTTCGCCCGCGACAACATCATCTGGTCGATCATCGGCCTGTCGGTCTACCACGCGGCCTTCGTGTGCGAGGCGCTGCGCAGCGGGGTCAACACCGTGCCGCAGGGCCAGGCCGAGGCGGCCCGCTCGATCGGTCTCACCTTCGGGCAGAGCCTGACCGGGGTACTGCTCCCGCAGGCGTTCCGCGGCGCCATCACCCCCCTCGGCAACACGCTCATCGCCCTGACGAAGAACACGACGGTCGCCACGGCGATCGGTGTCGCGGAGGTCAGCGGCCTGATGAAGGAGATGCAGGACGCGCGATCCGACCTCATCCTGCCGATCTTCCTCGTCGTCGCGATCGGCTTCGTCATCCTCACGCTCCCCGTGGGGCTGCTGACGACCTACCTCTCCAACCGGCTGGCGGTGAAGCGATGAGCACCACGGTCCTCTTCGACGCCCCCGGTCCGAAAGCCCGCGCGCGGCACCGCATCACCGCCGTGGTCGGCGGTCTCGTCCTGGCTGCGATCCTCGCCTTCGCCCTCTACAAGCTGGGCGAGAAGGGCAACCTGGCCGCAGACAAGTGGACCCCGTTCCTCACCGGCTCGATGTGGGTGGACTACCTCATCCCCGGCCTCATCAACACCCTCAAGGCCGCGGCCATCTCGATCGTCCTCGCCGGGATCTTCGGGGTCATCTTCGGGATGGGACGGCTCTCCCACACCAGAGCCATCCGGTGGGTCGCCACCATCGTCGTCGAGTTCTTCCGCTCCGTCCCCGTCCTGGTCATGATGATCGCGGCCTTCAGCTTCTTCTCCTTCAACAACATCTTCCAGAGCGAGATCAACCCGCTGGCTGCGGTGATCACCGGACTGACCCTCTACAACGGCTCCGTCGTCGCCGAGCTGCTGCGCGCGGGCGTCGGCAGCCTCCCGAAGGGACAGTCCGAGGCCGGGCTCTCGATCGGGCTCACACCCTTGCAGACGCTGCGCTCGATCGAGCTCCCGCAGGCGATCACGGCCATGCTGCCGGCCCTCGTCGGCCAGCTCGTCGTCGTCCTCAAGGACACGGCGCTCGGCCAGATCATCACCTATCCCGAGCTGCTCAACAACTACCAGCGGATCGGGTCCAACTGGTCCAACATCGTGCCGGCGATGCTCGTGATCGCCGCGATCTTCATCGCCATCAACTACGCGTTGACGACGCTCGCCGGTCGGGTCGAGAGCCGCCTGCGGTCCAAGGGCCGGGCGACCATCGGGCGCGGCGGTGCCGGTCCCGGCGCGGTCGGACTCGTCGACGCGGGCGCCGTCGACGAGGCCCGCCACCACGCGGACGAGGAGAGCCTGCGCGGCCACTGAGCGGTTGCCCCCGTCAGGGCGCGTCGACCTTGTTCTGGGCCGCTGGCGATGACGCCGCTCTCACAGCCTGCTGGTGTGGCTCCCCCGGTTGGACTCGAACCAACAACCTGCCGATTAACAGTCGGCTGCTCTGCCAATTGAGCTACAGGGGAATGGTGCGCGGGAAACACTAGCAAAGGTTGTGCCGCCGGGTGAAAACGGTCCGGCCCCGTCCCTCGGAACCCCCACGTCTTGCGGCTGGCGCCCGCTCTGTGGGGTCATCGCCACCAGATTCGCGGTTGCTGCCGCAAGACGTCGGGGCCACAGGACTGCGTCTGGCACCTGGTGTGATCGGCGTCAGGCGGACGGGGGCACCGAGGGTGGGGGTGGCGAGAGGGACGGCATACCGACCTGTTCGCGCAGCCAATCCAACGCGACCGCCGAGGCCTGCTCCACCTCCTCGTCGGCGCGCACCCCTCGCCCAAGGACGACCTGCTCGAGGAGGTGGCCGGTGGCAAGGTCCTGCCGGATGACGGCTCTCCCCGTCCGTCGGCCGCTCAGCGGCAGCTCCTCCGAGAGGACCACGCTGGCCTGGACCCGCTCACGCAGGGTCCGCAGGAAGAGCTGCTCGTCTCCTAACCGCCACTGTCCCGGCCGACCCCGGTCCACCCAGGTCACGGTCAGGAGGTCGCTCTCGCGGGTCCACGAGCCGTGGTCGATCTCGTGCCAGGGGCGCTGCCAGACCAGGTTGCCCTCGGGGCTCACGTGAGCGAGCGAGTGGTTCGTCGCGACGAGCCAGGCGGTGCCGTCGAGGTCGGCCGCGCCGTTGAGCAGGGTCTCACCGCGGCCCAGCACGACGGCGTCCGCCACCGGCCTGGGCAGTCCGTCGCCGCGCCGGAGTCCCGTGAGTGACAGGCGCATCAGTCCTCCTCCAGAGCCTGCATCGCGACGAGCGCCCGTTGCAGCTCCTGCAGCTGCACGCCAAGCTCGCGCTGTCGAGCCGGGTCCGGGGTGCCCGCTGTGTCGAGACGTCGCAGCTGGCTGAGGGCGTCGGAGATGCGGCGCTTCAATGTCATCTCGCGCAGTCGCAGCGAGAGCGAGGTGACATAGCGGCGGCTCGGTTGCCCAGTGGTCTTGTCCATCATCACCGGCAGTGCGCCGACGGCCAGCTCGGAGATCAGCGGCCGGACGGCGCTCGGAGCGGCCTCGACCACGGCGTCCGCCCACGCCGCCGTGGACAGGGCCGGCTGCAGGCCCCCGGCGAGCACAATGCCGTCGAATACTGCCCGGTGGGCCGGGGCGCTGAACGCCGTCCCGTCGAGGGCGCCCAGGTCGGCCGGGTCGACGAGCCCGGGGAACTGCAGGACGACCTGGAGCATCTGGCGCTCGAGCAGGACCACGGGGTCGCGCAGGTCGGGACGCGGCATCGTGTCGGCCAGCTCGGCCGCGCTCGGCTCGAGGGAGGACTCCGACGGCTCCGTATGCCGGTGCTCACCTCGCGGGTCCCCGGCACCGGTCCTGGCGCCCGCCTTGCCGGCGCGCCTGACCTCGACGCCCACCTGCTCCACCTCGACGCCCAACCACCCCGCGAGCATCCGGGCATACTCGGGCCGCAGCGACTGGTCGCGGATCGTCGCGACGATCGGGGCGGCGGCACGCATCGCCTGGATCCGGCCCTCGCCGGTGTCGAGGTCGAAACGCCCGATCGTCGTCCTCACGGCGAACTCGAACATCGGCACGGCGTCCTCGACGAGCGCGCGGACGGCGAGGTCACCCTCGGCCTGCCGCAGCTCGCACGGGTCCTTGCCGGAGGCCTCCACGGCGACGAAGGACTGGGAGGCCCAGCGCTGGTCCTCACCGAAGGCCCGCATCGCGGCCTTCTGCCCGGCGGCGTCGCCGTCGAAGGTGAAGATGACTTTCGAGGGGGCGAGGTCGGCCTCGTCGCGCATGATCCGGCGCAGCGTCTTGATGTGCTCGACCCCGAAGGACGTGCCACACGTGGCGATCGCCGTCTCGACGCCGGCGAGGTGGCAGGCCATGACGTCGGTGTAGCCCTCGACGATGACCGCGGTCCGGTCCCGGCTGATGGCCTTCTTCGCGGCGTCCAGGCCGTAGAGCACGGTCGACTTCTTGTAGATCACCGTCTCCGAGGTGTTGAGGTACTTCGCCTCGATCCGGTCGTCGTCAAAGAGCCGGCGCGCCCCGAACCCCACGCAGTCGCCGGTGATGTCGCGGATCGGCCAGACGAGCCGGCCCCGGAAGCGGTCGTAGAGCCCTCGGCTCCCCCGCCCTGACAGGCCTCCCGCGACCACCTCGTCATCGGTGAACCCCTTGGCGCGCAGGTGCCGGGTCAGCTCCTCACCGCCGCGCGGCGCGAAGCCGACGCCGAAGAGCTTGGCGGTGTGTCCGTCGAAGCCGCGCTGGCGCATGAAGTCGCGCCCGGCCCGAGCGGCGGGCAGCGAGGTGTCGATGAGCTGGGACGCATAGAACTCCTGCGCCACGCGGTGCGCCTCGACCAGCCGGGACCGCTTGCCCAGGCCCTCCTCGCGCGGTCTCGACCCGCCATCCTCGTAAGTGAGCTCGAACCCGAGCTTTTGCGCGAGCCGCTCGACGCTCTCGGCAAAGCTCAGGTGCTCGACCTTCTGGACGAACGAGATCACGTCGCCGCCCTCGCCGCAGCCGTAGCAGTGGTAGTACCCGTTGACCGGGTTGATGTTGAAGGACGGGCTCTTCTCGTCGTGGAACGGGCACAGGCCGACGAGGCTGCTGCCGGAGCGGCGCAGGGTCACGTGCTCACGCACGACGTCCTCGATGGACGACCGCTCCTTAACGGCGGTCACGTCATCCGCCCTGATCCGACCCGCCACGAATGCCTCCTCGCTCCGCCAGCGAGTCTAGGTCGTCGCGACGGTGCTCGCCCCGCCGCATCCCCCATCCCCCGCTTTCCCGGTGGAGGTATATCCGAGCCGTCTAGCGCTCGGATATACCTCCACCGAAGGAAGTCGCCGGAGGTCCGCCGTCAGGACTCCCACAGCCGGCTCAACGTGGTGGCCCGGCCGTCGGTCAGCGACGCCACCTGGTCGACGATGACCCGCAGCCGCCCGGCGTCGTCCGAGGCGTCCGCGAAGTCGGCCTGCAGGTCCGGGTCGAGCCGGCCCGGGTCCGCGAGGTAGCACCCGACGAGGTGGTCGACGATGTCGCGCTGGCCGCCCATCACGGCCACCCGCTCGTCGGCGAACATCACGAAGTGCGCGGCGACGGCCTTGAGCACTGAGCACTCCGCGCGGATCTCGTCTGGGACGACGAGGTTGGCGACATACCGCGTCAACGGCCCGGCGCCGTGCCTGGCCCGGGTCGCCTGCTCGACGCCGAGGACGAAGCGCCCGACGAGCCGGCTCGTCATGTCCTTGAGCGCGGCCAGGTCGGCCCGCGTCCCTGCGTATGCCGTGGGGATCGTCCCCGTCGCCAGCAGCCGCTCGAGCGCGGCCTCGAGCACGTCGGTGCCCAGGTCGGGCGCGTAGCTCTCACGGGCGATCTCGTAGACCGCGGTCATGTCGCCGGCTGTGTGCAGCGCCCGGGGGTCGATCCGGAACGAGGCGATGGCGTCCTCGACGTCGTGGACGGAGTAGGCGACGTCGTCGGACCAGTCCATCACCTCCGCCTCGAGGCACCGGTCCCCCGCTGACGCACCCTGCCGGAACCACTCGAAGACCGGCAGATCCGCGGCATACACGCCGAACTTCCGTGTGGGAGTGGGCGACTCGCCACGGACCCAGGGATACTTCGACGAGGCGTCGAGGCTGGCCCGGGTGAGGTTGAGACCGGCCGGGCGCCCGTCGGGATGGAAGCGTTTGGCGTCGAGGCGGGTGAGGATCCGCAGCGTCTGGGCGTTGCCCTCGAACCCCCCAATGTCGCGGGCGATGGCGTCGAGCGCGACCTCCCCGTTGTGACCGTAGGGCGGGTGCCCGAGGTCGTGGGCGAGGCAGGCGGTGTCGACGACGTCGGCGTTGCAGCCGAGGGCGGCGCCGAACTCCCGCCCGATCTGGGCCACCTCAAGCGAGTGGGTCAGCCGGTTGCGGGTGAAGTCGTCGCTCCCCGGCTGGACGACCTGGGTCTTCGCGGAGAGGCGCCGAAGCGACGCCGAGTGGATCAGCCGGGCCCGGTCGCGCGCGAAGTCGTCCCGGTCGGCCCGCTTGTGGGCGGGGTCCTCCCGGACCCAGCGCTCACGGTCGCGCTCCGCGTAGGTGCCCACGACGAGGACTGTATGCCGTGCCGCCGGCGCCTCCTCTCCCCGGTGGGGTGAACCGAGTGCCGCAGGGCGCGGCGTCACCGCCAAGCGCGAAGGGGGCGGGTGCTCAGCGGCCGGCCCGGACCCGGACGAGGTGTGCCACGACCCCGGGGATCCAGCCGCGCTCCTGGTTCAGCCAGCGCGCCGCGACGAGGTTGGACGGCACGACCACGAACTCGTCACGACCTCCGGCGAGCGCCAGGTCGGTGCCGAACGCGTCCGTGACGAGCGCCCAGGACAGGTCGGTGTGCCGCGACAGGTGCTCGCCGATCCCGATGGCGAACCGCTCGACGATGGCCTCATGGCCTTCTCGACCGCTTGTCGAGGCATCCCGCCACTGCGTCAGTGCCACGTCGAAGGCGGCTCCGAGCGCGGCGAGGTCGTCCACGTCGACGCCGGCCGCCTCGAGCGCCGAGCGACCCCGGGCGATCCGTTGCTGCTCCTCGACGCCCAACCGCCTGATGACCGGCCGTAGCGGCGGCTCGGCGCCCTCGGACGCAGTGACATCCGCGGTCTCCACCGACGCACGCTCCGGGGGTCCGCTGTCCTTGCGGGTGAACCAGGCCACGTCCGCCAGCCTAGACGGTCGGTGCAGGACGGTCGGATCAGGAGGGGCCCGTGACGAGGGACACGGTCGTGTTGCCCTTGCACTGATCGATGGCCCGGATCGCCCATCGGCCCTTGACCCCGTTGCCGCTGAAGTTCGACTCGGCGTCGCCGGCTTCGACCTCCCCCTGGGACATCGTCCAGCCACTTTCGGAGAAGGTCCGCTGCATGTCGGCGAGGGTCGCAGTGAAGTCCCTGGGCGACACCGCGGTCACGACGATCCGCGACCCGCTCCGGGCCTCGACGTTCGTCACGACGTATCCGTTCGGCAGGGCGGCCTGGGCCGGGAGCTCCTGGGGCACCCCGACCGCCTTGGCGTCCTTGGCACAGACCGTCGTCGCGGGGACCGGGGTGCGGCTCGGCCCGGCCTCGTCCGGGACCACCGCGGCCTGGGAGGCGCTACAGCCACTCAGGACGCCGAGCAGGACAACGCCACCCATGGTGACCGTCCTCCCCGGGTGGCGCTGACGCACCCTTGGCCCCGCGGGCCTCAGGAGGACACCGTGACCGAGCGCTTGTTGTCCGCCTCGTTGGACTCCCGCACCGTGTTGCCGGGGTCGCAGACCACGGTGATCGTGTGCGATCCCTTGGCCAGTGGCAGCCCGGGGAACGTCACCGTCCTGCTCTGGCCGGGGGCCAGATCCACAGGCGTCGTCGTGCCGGTGACGACGCCGTCGACGACGAGATGCATCGTGGCACCCTTCGCTGGCCCTGCTCCCGTGTTGGCCATCGTCGCCGAGGGGTAGAGCACGCTCTTCGCCTTCGACGTGCTCAAGGCGGTCGGGACGAGGTTCGGGAGGGGGTCGTTCGCGGCATACAGGGTGAGTCCGCTCTGCTGGCGGGCGATCGTGGCGTAGGCGTCGAAGTTCTGGGTGCCTCCCGGCGCGGCGCAAGCGCCGGTGCAGCCGTCCGCATAGCCCACCAGGACGCGCCCCTCCCGGTCGACGGTCGCATCCATGAAGTCCAGGAGGTTGCGGTCCTTGCCGCAGGTTGTTCCGCCGGTGCAGATCGACCCACGCTGGACCGGGTCGGTCGGCGTCGTGTCGACGGTGACCCACGTCTTGCCGCCGTCGTAGGTCGTCGAGACGTAGAGGTGCCAGTCGGCGCGGAAGGTCGTCGCGTCCTGGTAGTTGCCCGCGGTCGGCGTCCCGATGAAGGAGTAGGAGGCCCGGTCGTCGTCACCCGCGACGACCACCGGGAAGACGGTGTTGTGGATGCCTGCGGCGGCGCCGACGTTCTGGTCGTCGGTCCAGGTGACGCCCTTGTCACGGCTCACGGAGACCCGCGGCGTGCCGTCGGCCGCCTGGTAGCCCATGTAGACCGTGCCGTTGGCGCCGATCCCCACGCTGGGATCCGAGCTGCCCGCGGTGCTCGCGGGGTTCTTGCGCACCGACCACGTCGTGCCACCGTCCTCGGAGACGGCGAGCGCCTGGTTGCCGCCGCACCCCTTGTTGGGCACGTAGACGGTGCCGTCGGGAGCCACCTTGACGTGGCCGTGCAGGCCGCCGCAGTCGAGGAGGGAGTAGATCGGCACGGCTGGGCCGAAGGTCACACCGCCGTCGCGGCTGGACGCGCAGCTCGCGTCGGCGATGTCCTGGCTGCAGTAGTACACGGCATGGGGATAGCTCGAGGTCGGGAGCGGACCAACCACGCCCGACCTGGGGTAGGCGCCGCCGCCCACGGTCTGGTGGTCGACACCGGAGTTGATCCCCCCGCCCTGGCTGGGGGACCACGTGGCGCCGTCATCATCCGAGAAGCACATCAGCGAGGTCTTGCCCGCGAGCTGGCTCTCGAACACCCGCCCGGTCGTGGGGTCGGTGAAGCCGATCGGGTCCAGGCTCGTCGTGCCACCTGAGGCACAGCCGTTGGCGGCCTTGGCGGAGACGTCCGTCCAGGCGACCTTGCTCGGGCTCGCGGAGTCGTTCCACGTGGCCTTGTAGGTGTCGAAGAGCGCCTGGTAGAACGTCGATCCGCTCTTGTGGCTGTTGCCGATCGACGGCTCGCCCGCGCCATGCGCCCGGGCGAAGGGCTCCGGCGCGCCGTACTGGCTCCAGGTCGGAGGCGTCGCCGTCGACGGCGCCGGGTTCGCTGGCAGGTCGAGGAGGGCTGCCGTCGCCGTGAACGACTGACCGAGCGGGGCGTAGGGCACGACGCGCACCGTGTAGTCGCCGCTGGTCGGCGCCGTGATGAGCACCTCGGGGTCGGAGCTGGAGGCTGCCGTGGCGACCTGGTTGCCCGCGTGATCGAGGAGGTAGACATCGAAGTCCGCTGCGGCGACCGGCCATCCGACGGTGACCTTGAGCTGGTGCGAGCTCCCGTAGCCAGCGGGCGTCGAGACGTGAAGGGTGAAGTCGTCACAGAGGTTAGGGCCACAGGTCACCGGGCCCGACGTCCCCGTGACATTGGGCACGGCAAACGGGCCCCCTGTCCACTGGACGGAGCGCGAGGTGTCGGAGATGCCGCCCTCCGAGGGAGTGGCGGCGCGCGCGGTGACGACGCTTCCCACTCCCCCCAGAGCCAACAGGCTTGCGGTGACGACGGCGAGCCGGCGACGGGACGCTGATGCTGACATGCACACACTCCTTGGTCGAGACCACCCGAGGTCCGGCCGGCCTACGAGCGCGCCCGCGACACTGCGGGTTCGCCAGGACAACGAGGGTCGAGCCACGCAGGTTTACGCGCCCGGTATCACCCACGTTAGGCGGTTCGTGCTGTCGCCGCCCCTCGAGAAGCCCGTGCGAGCCACGTCGGCGGCTCGCCGTAGCGCTGGCTGGGGATCATCCGACCTGCGGCGCTGTCCCCGAGGAGCTGAGCCATCCGCTTGTCGTTCGTCGCCTGCTGCTTGGCCGAGGTGACCCAGCTGACGCAGAGCTTGCGATAGCTGGCAGTGGCCTCGTCCCAGAACGCGCTCGCCGCCGGGTCGGCCGCCAGCAGCGCCGCATACGGGGCGGGGAGGAGCAGCTCCCCGGCCTGCTCGTAGGCGTAGATGCCCTGCTTGTCGGGTCGCCGTCGGGCGTGGGCGGCGACCCCCGCCGGACGCATCCGGCCCTCGGCGGTGAGCTGTTCGACGAGCCCCAGGTTGACGGTGCTCCACGTGCTCGACGCCTTGCGTGGGGTCCACCGCTGGCGGATCGCCGCCTCGTCGATGCGTTGGACCTGCGAGTCGATCCACCCGAAGCACAGGGCTTCCGGGACGGCCTGCTCCCAGGTGAGGCCCCGGTCAGTGACGTGCTTCTTGTTCAGGCCCATCCACAGCTCGGTGGCGCTCTCGTGGTGCTCCTCGAGCCAGGCCCGGAAGTCGTCGGGGCCGTCGAAGAACAGCGCGTTGCGCTCGGGCGTTCCGCCACGCCGGGCCCCCACGTCAACCGCCGGAGACCGACAGCTCGGCCTGGGCCACCGTCGCCGCATGCGCCTCACTCAGCTCGCGCGAGTCGAGCCACCCCTCGGGGAGGATGACCCGGCGCGGGGTTCCCGCCCGCCCACGCTGCCCCTCCGCGGCCTCGCCGGGCCACGGGGCGTCGGCGTCGAGGGTGGCGAGCAGGCGGTCGAGGGCGGCCACCCCGTCGACGAGCGCCAGGTGGTGCCGCAACTGCGACCCGGCCGGGAATCCCTTGAGATACCAGGCAATGTGCTTGCGGATGTCACGGCAGGCGCGGCGCTCGTCGCCATAGAAGTCGACGAGGTATGCCGTGTGTCGGCGCAGTGTCTCGGCCACCTCCGCGAGGGTCGGCTGCACCCGCACCGGGGAGCCGGCGAAGGCCGCGGCGAGGTCGGTGAACAGCCACGGCCGACCGAGGCAGCCGCGGCCGACGACCACGCCGTCGCACCCGGTCTCGGCGACCATCCGCAGGGCGTCCTCGGCCGACCAGATGTCGCCGTTGCCGAGGACCGGCACCTCGGTGACCGTCTCCTTGAGCAGCCTGATGGCCGCCCAGTCGGCCGTGCCGGAGTAGGCCTGCGAGGCGGTGCGGGCGTGCAGGGCGACGGCCTTCACGCCTTCTGCCTGCGCGGCCAGGCCCGCGTCGAGGTAGGTCAGGTGCGTGTCGTCGATGCCCGTGCGCATCTTGACGGTCACGGGGATGTCGAAGCGCCCGGCCTCCTCGACCACCGCGCCGATGATCGAGCGGAAGAGGTCCCGCTTCCAGGGCAGGGCCGAGCCGCCACCCTTGCGGGTCACCTTGGGGACGGGGCAGCCGAAGTTGAGGTCGATGTGGTCGGTGCGGTCCTCGGTGACGAGCATCCGGGCGGCGGCCCGGGCCGTCGCCGGGTCGACGCTGTAGAGCTGGATCGAGCGGGGGTTCTCCTCCGGGTCGTGCTCGATGAGACGCATCGACTCGGGGGTGCGCTCGACCAGGGCGCGGGAGGTGATCATCTCGCTGACGTAAAGCGAGGTCGCCCCGGATGCCCCGCCGAGGGCCGAGCCGTCGTTGCCGTACTCACGGCAGAGGCGCCGGAAGGCCCGGTTGGTGATGCCGGCCATCGGGGCGAGGACGACGGGTGAGCCGATGACGTGTCGCCCGATCCGCAGCGGCGGCAGCGCCGACCCCCCCGGCAGCACGGGCGGCGAAGATTGCACGGCGCCACGCGGCTCACGCGCGTCGGAGCCGGGCATCGCGGTGGTCAACTCGGTCACAGCAGTCATGGCCCGGCCAGTGTCCCATCTGAGGCGTCCTCGACCGAACGCGCGAACGCCCCCAGCAGCTCGGCGAGCCGGACGGGCTGGTCCAGGCCGACGAGGTGGCCGGCGCCGGGGACGAGCTCGACCCTGCCGTGGGGGGCCGCCCTGGCGAATCGGTGGGCCTGGACGGCGAGCTGGTCGAACTGGCCGCCGGTTATCAGGACGGGGCAGATCACCTCGCGCAGCATGGCCGGCCGGCACCGGGACATCACCTCGCGCCAGGCCGCGGGAGTCGGGTCGAAGTAGTAGCCACCGGCGATGACCGGGTCGACGAGGTCGGGGGCATAGAGCCGTCGCAGCAACCGGTCGTTGACCCGCGTCATCGCGCCCGCCCCCGCGCGCGCCGTCAGGGAACCGACGGCGCGATATAGCGCCGCACCGAGCCCGACCGGCACCGCGGCGCTCCCGATGAGGACGAGGCCGTCGAGGCGGCGAGGGAAGCACCCGGCATACGCCATCGCGGCGTAGCCGCCGAGCGAGTGCCCGACGAGGACGACCCGACCGCCCCCGTTGCCCCGGGTCGGCTCCTCCACCGCAGCGGCAAGCGCCCCCACAGCCCGGTCGAGGGTGAAGGGCTCACCGGCCCGGGACCCGTGGCCGGGCAGGTCCGGCTGGACGAGGTCGAAGGTGTCCGCGAGCAGCGGCACCTGCGGGGCCCACTGGGTGTGCGATAGGCGGGAGCCGTGGACGAGGACGAGCCGGGTCGGGTCGCTCACCCCGTGCGTCAGCAGCCGATGAGGCGCTGTGCGAGGTAGGCCTCGACCTTGTCGAGCGCGACCCGCTCCTGCGCCATGGAGTCGCGCTCGCGGATCGTCACCGCGTGGTCCGCGAGCGTGTCGAAGTCGACGGTGATGCAGTAGGGCGTGCCGATCTCGTCCTGGCGGCGATAGCGCTTGCCGATCGCGCCCGCGTCGTCGAAGTCGACGTTCCAGTGCTTGCGCAGCGCGGTCGCGAGGTCGCGGGCCTTGGGGCTGAGGTCGGCGTTGCGCGAGAGCGGGAGCACCGCCGCCTTGACGGGGGCCAGCCGCGGGTCGAGGCGCAGGCTGACCCGCTTGTCCACGCCGCCCTTGGTGTTGGGGGCCTCGTCCTCGGTGTAGGCGTCGACGAGGAACGTCATCAGCGAGCGCGACAGACCGGCGGCGGGCTCGATGACGTAGGGCGTGTACTTCTCCCCCGTCGTCTGGTCGAAGTAGAGCAGGTCCGTGCCGGAGTGCTCCGAGTGCGTCTTGAGGTCGAAGTCCGTGCGGTTGGCGATGCCCTCGAGCTCACCCCACTCGGAGCCGGCGAACCTGAAGCGGTACTCGATGTCGACGGTCCGCTTGGAGTAGTGGGACAGCTTGTCCTTGGCGTGCTCGACGTGGCGCAGGTTCTCGGCCCTGATGCCGAGGTCGACGTACCACGCGGTTCGCGCGTCGATCCACTGCTGGTGCCACGGCTCGTCATCGCCCGGCTTGACGAAGAACTCCATCTCCATCTGCTCGAACTCGCGGGTGCGGAAGATGAAGTTGCCCGGCGTGATCTCGTTGCGGAAGGACTTGCCGATCTGGGCGATCCCGAACGGCGGCTTCTTGCGCGAGCTGTTCATGACGTTGAGGAAGTTGAGGAAGATGCCCTGGGCCGTCTCGGGGCGCAGGTAGTGCAGGCCGGACTCGTCCTCGACCACGCCCAGGTAGGTCTTGAGCAGGCCGGAGAACTGGCGCGGCTCGGTCCACTGGCCGCGGTTCCCGCAGTTGGGGCAGGCGATCTCGGACAGCGCCATGTCATCGGGATCGACGGGGTGCTCCGCCGTCTTGCTGCGCTTCTCGGCGAGACTCTCCTGCAGGTGGTCGGCGCGGAAACGCTTGTGGCACGAGAGGCACTCGATGAGCGGGTCGCTGAAGGTCGCGACGTGGCCCGACGCGACCCAGGTCTGCAGCGGCAGGATGATCGAGGAGTCGAGCCCGACGACGTCGTCACGCTGGGTGACCATCGACTTCCACCACTGCCGCTTGATGTTCTCCTTGAGCTCGACGCCGAGGGGGCCGTAGTCCCACGCCGACCTCGTGCCGCCGTAGATCTCCCCGCAGGGAAAGACGAAACCCCTGCGCTTGCAGAGGCTGACGACGGTATCGACGGTGGAGGTCTCCTTGGCCATGCTGCAAGGCTATCGGTCGGCGCCACCTCGTTTCGGCGGCCCCGGACCACGCCCCGGGTATGCCGTGCGGCCACGGTCCGTGGCCCCCGTACCCTTGGCGGCGTGAGCCTGCCCTTCCGGTCCCGTCTCGAGCACCGGACCTACCGCGTCATGGAGCGGATGAACGCCCTGCCGCGGATCGTCCCCTTCGTCGTCATCTTCCTGCTCATCGTCGTCGGCATCCTCGTCCCCCACGTCGGGTTCGTCGCGACGGGGATCGTCGCCGCGTTCGTCGGATTCCTCGTCTACTCCACCTGGCCGCGGCTGAGCATGCCGGAGAAGCTGATGCGCCTGGCGGTGCTCTTCATCGCCGTCGCCCTCACCGCGGTGCAGGCCCTCCCGCGGAGCTGACCGCCCGGCACATCGTCGCGGTGAGTTTGACGATCATTCTCATTGCCGCCACACTGGGGCCATGATCTCGGTCCGTCATCCCCTCACCCTGGCTGCGGCCGTGCTCGCGGTCGCCGCCATCGTGGGCGGGTGCGGCCCGAGCGGGGTTTCGGACAATGGTTCGAGCGGGGTTTCGAGCCCGGGCGGGACCGTCTCCGTGGTCACCTCCTTCTACCCGGTGCAGTACGCCGTCCAGCAGGTGGGCGGCAGCCACGTCAGCGTCACCAGCCTGACGAAGGCGGGTGCCGAGCCGCACGACGTCGAGCTCAGCGCTCAGGACGTCGCCGGCCTGACCAGGGCCTCCCTCGTGGTCTACGCCAAGGGTTTCCAGCCGGCGGTCGACACTGCCGTCGACCAGGAGGCCCGAGGCCGGGCGCTCGACGTCGCCCCCGTGGCCAACCTCGACCTCGCCGCGCCGGCAGAGCCGGGGGTGACTGCCGCAGACGGGGCGAAGGACCCGCACTTCTGGCTCGACCCGCAGCGCTACTCCGGTGTCGTGTCCGCGATCGCCGACCGGCTCGCCGCGACCGACCACGACCACGCGGCCGACTACCGGGCCAACGCCACGGCTCTCACGACCAAACTGACCCAGCTCGACGCAGACCTGCAGACCGGCACGACCGCCTGCCGGATCATGGACCTCGTCACGAGCCACGCGGCGTTCGGCTACCTCGCCTCACGCTACGGGTTCACCCAGGTCCCGATCGCCGGACTGTCCCCCGACGTCGAGCCGTCTGCCGCCAAGCTCGCCGAGGTGGCCGACTTCGTCAAGGCCCACCGGATCACGACGATCTATGCCGAGACCCTCGTCGAGCCGGCCTTCGCCGAGACCGTGGCAAGGAACACCGGCGCGAAGGTGGCAACGCTCGACCCCATCGAGGGACTGACCTCGGCCTCCGCGGGGGCGGACTACCTTGAGGTCATGCGCTCCAACCTCGCGGTTCTCAAGGCAGGACAGGGGTGCTCGTGAGCACCGTGGGCGCAGCAGCTGCGGACCAGGCCGGCGCGCAGCCGATCATCTCGCTGCGCACGGCGACCTTCGGCTACGACGAGCGCCCCGTGATCTCTGACGTCACGCTCGACGTGAGCCCGGGTGAGGTGGTCGTCGTCCTCGGGCCCAACGGATCGGGCAAGTCGACCCTCGTCAAGGGTCTGCTCGGGCTCAACGACCAGCTGTCCGGAGAGGTGGACCTGTTCGGGGTGCCGCGCGCCCGCTTCCGGGACCACGCCCGGATGGGCTACGTCCCACAGCGGCACACCCTCTCGGGGTCGGTGCGCGCGACCGTCGAGGAGATCGTCGCGACGGGCCGTCTCGTGCGCCAGTCGTGGCTCGGCCGTCAGTCGGCCACGGACCGCCAGGTCATCGCCCGCGCCCTCGAGGTGGTCGGACTGGGCGACCGGGCCGGCATCGACGTCAGCACCCTCTCGGGGGGCCAGCAGCGCCGGGTGCTCATCGCGCGGGCCCTCGCGTCCCAGCCCGACGTGCTGCTCATGGACGAGCCGACGGCCGGCGTCGACACGGCCAGCCAGCACGTGCTCGCCGAGGTCCTCGCCCGGCTCGCGGCCCAGGGCGTGACGATGCTCATCGTCACCCACGAGATGGAGGCGTTCTCCGACCTGGTCACCCGGGTCATCGTCGTGGACGGCGGGATCATCGCGTTCGACGGGCCCACCGCGACCTTCGTCGAGCGCCGCGTCGACGTCCTCCACGAGCACCACACCCACCACCACGACGATGAGCCGCATGACGACCGTTCGTCCTTGCCGGGCGCTCCCCGCTCGGGCCCCCTCGACCCCGGGAGACGTCCCCGTGACTGACCTGCTCTCCTACGACTTCATGCAGCGGGCCCTGCTCGCGGCAGTCATGGTCGGACTCGTCGCGCCGCTGGTCGGGGTCTTCCTCGTCCAGCGCCGGCTCTCGCTCATCGGCGACGGCATGGGTCACGTCGCACTGGCCGGCGTGGCCATCGGGCTTTTCCTGAACGTCTCCCCCGTCTGGACCGCGCTCGTCGCCGCCGTCATCGCGGCGGTGGTCATCGAGCTGATCCGCAGCTCCGGCAGGACCCAGGGGGACGTCGCCCTCGCGATCATCTTCTACGGCGGCATCGCGGCCGGCGTCGTCATCATCAGCAAGTCCGCGCAGGGCACCCCCGCCAACCTCACGGCATACCTCTTCGGGGCGATCACGACGGTCAAGGCGAGCGACCTGTGGGTCTTCGCCGTCCTCGGCGTCATCGTCATCGTCACGACCTGGCTGCTGCGTCCGTGGCTCTTCGCCGTCGCCAACGACGAGGAGTATGCCCGGGCCAGCGGCATGCCGGTGCTGCGCCTCAACATCACGCTGGCCGTCCTCACCGCGGTGACCGTCGTCGTCTCGATGCGGATCGTCGGGTTGCTGCTGATCAGCGCGCTGATGATCGTGCCGAACGCCGCGGCGCAGCTGCTCGGCGGCAGCTTCCGGACGTCGATGCGCTGGGCCATGCTGATCGGCCTGCTGTCGGCGGTGGGCGGGGTGGTGGTGTCCTATGAGGCCGACACTCCTTCTGGCGGCACGATCGTCGTCCTTGCCATCGGGTTCTTCCTCGCCGCGACCGTCCTCAATGCCCTCGCCGGTCGGGCGCGGGCCCGCAGTCACGCCCGGGCGGAGGTCCACGTCCACGAGCACGGGCAGTCCTGCGGGCACCCGGCGGTGGCGCACGGCGACCACGTCGACTACCTGCACGACGGGCACCGGCACGCGCCCCACGAGGGCCACTACGACGAGCACACCCCCCAGGGGTCCAGGGACGAGGTCACGCACTGATGGTCGACCCGCCCCGCCGCCGCACGAGGCAGCAGACCGCGGTGGCAGAGCTGCTGAGGGACAGCACCGACTTCACCTCGGCCCAGGACCTGCACGCGCGGCTGCGGTCGGCGGGCAACCCCATCGGGCTCGCCACGGTCTACCGCACCCTGCAGACGTTCGCGCAGGACGGCGACGTCGACGTCCTGCGCACCGACGACGGCGAGGCCGTCTACCGCCAGTGCAGCACCGGGCACCACCACCACCTGGTATGCCGCACGTGCGGGCGGACCGTCGAGGTCGAGGGGCCGACCGTCGAGCGGTGGGCCGACAGGGTCAGTGCCGAGCACGGGTTCCGCGAGGTGCGGCACACGCTGGAGATCGTCGGTACCTGCGCCGACTGCCCGGACTGAGCGGGCCGCCGCACCATGAGGCCCGGGCCACGCTCCTCAGGCGCGAGATGCGCTCCTCAGCCGCGGGCCGCGCGCCGCCGGGCCTCGAGCAGCCGCAGCCAGACCTCGCTGACCGTCGGGTAGGACGGCACCGCGTGCCAGAGGTCGGCCACGGTGACCCCGCCGATGATCGCGACCGTGGCCGAGTGGATCAGCTCGGCCGTGCCCGCCCCGACGAAGGTCGCGCCGACGAGGGTGTCGCGCGCCCGGTCGATGACGAGCTTGGCCCGGCCCGAGTAGTCGTCGTGGAGCAACGACGCCCCGGCGACGGAAGCCAGGTCGACCTCGACGGTCTCGACGTCGATGCCGACGTCGCGGGCGGCGCTCTCGGTGAGCCCGACGCTGGCGACCTCGGGGGACGTGAACGTCACCGACGGCACGACCCGCCCGCTCGCCCTGTCACGCAACTCCTTACCCGTCGCCCGCTTTCCGTCCGCCCGGGCGGCGATCACGGCGCCGGCGATCCGGGCCTGGTACTTGCCCATGTGGGTCAGGAGGGCGCGTCCGTTGATGTCCCCCACGGCATACAGCCAGCTGCCGCTGACGCCCTCGACCTGGAGGCGGTCGTTGGTGCGGATCGACCCGTGGGACTGCGCGACCGCGTCGGCGAGACCGACGGTCTCGAGCCCCAGGTCCGTGCTGTTGGACGTGCGACCGGCGGCGACGACGAGCTCGTCGACGACGACGGTGCGCCGACGCCCGAGGTGGAGGGTGACCGCACCACCGTTGATGTGGCCGATCCCGTTGTCCTTGGCCGACGCCCGCGACACGGAGGTGACCGTCGTGCCCGTGAGCACCCGCGCCCCGAGGGCCTCGAGGGATGCTCTGACCATCTCGCCCGCGAAGGGCTCGGCGCGGGCGAGGACGCGGTCACCGACGTCGATGACGGTCAGCTCCTGGACGCCAAGGCCGAGGAGCCAGGTCGCGGCCTCGCAGGCCACGACGCCACCGCCGAGGATGGCGACGCGGCGCGGCACCTGGTGGAGGTTGGTGACGTCGCGCGAGGTCCAGGGCAGCGCCTCGGCCAGCCCGGGGACCGGCGGGAGCGAGGCAGAGCTGCCGGTGGCCACGACGACGGCGTGCCGGGCGTGGAGGGTGCGGGTCAGCCCCTCCCCCGTCGTCACCTCGACGGCCTTCACACCGCGGAGGCGCCCGGCGCCGCGGATGACGTCGATGCCCGCGCCCGTGGCCCATTTAACCTGCCCGGAGTCGTCGAGGTGTGAGGTGAAGGAGTCGCGTCGGGCGAGGACGGCCTTGACGTCGAGGCCGCGCGCGTGGATCCGGGTGCTGAGGCCACCGAGGTGGCGGGCGGTGTCGAGGACCTCGACGGGGCGCAGCAGCGCCTTGCTCGGCATGCACGCCCAGTAGGAGCACTCACCCCCCACCAGCTCCGACTCGACGATGACCGCGGTGCGGTCGCTGCCATGGATGGCGTAGTCGGCGGCGTTCTCCCCCGCCGAACCGCCGCCGATGACGACGACGTCCCAGGTGTCCACTTCGCGTCCGCTCATGACGGCAGCGTATGCCGTGCGGCCGGCCTCAGGAGGTGGGTGGGGGTTCTGCTTTGGCGAGGTCCACGGCGCCGCCGTAGCGGCGGTCGCGGTCGGCGTAGATCTCGACGGCCCGCCAGAGGTGACGCCGGTCGAAGTCCGGCCAGAGCGTGTCGAGGAAGACCATCTCGGCGTAGGCCGACTGCCAGAGCAGGAAGTTCGAGGTGCGCTGCTCCCCCGAGGAGCGGACGAAGAGGTCGACGTCTGGCATCTTCGGCTCGTCGAGGTAGCGCCCGATGGTCTTCTCGTCGATCGACTTCGGCTTGAGCCTGCCGGCCTTCACCTCCTCCGCGATCCGGACGACGGCGTCGGCGATCTCGGCCCGGCCGCCGTAGTTGACGCAGAAGTAGAGCGTCAGACCGGTGTTGTCGCGGGTCAGCTCCTGGGCGACCTCAAGCTCGCGGATGACCGAGCGCCAGAGCCGCGGCCGGCGCCCGACCCAGTGCATCTGCACCCCCCACTCGTGCAGCTGGTCGCGTCGGCGCCGGATGACGTCGCGATTGAAGCCCATGAGGAAGCGGACCTCGTCGGGCGAGCGCCGCCAGTTCTCGGTGGAGAACGCGTAGGCGGACAGATGGGTGACGCCGACCTCGATGGCGCCCGCGACGACGTCGAGCAGTGACGCCTCGCCCGCCTCGTGGCCCTTGGTGCGGGGCAGGTTGCGGGCGTTGGCCCAGCGACCGTTGCCGTCCATGACGAGGGCGACGTGTTTGGGCAGCAGGTCCCGGGGGATCACCGGCGGCGTCGCGCCACTCGGGTGCGGGAAGGGCGGGGGGTATGCCGTGGTCACCCGACCTCCCGGGCGAGGTGGCGCTCGAGTGCGGGGGTGATCACCGGCACCGGCACCGGGAGGGCAGGGCGCACCCGGTCGACATGGCGCAGGGAGCGCAGTCCCCGCTCGAGATGCCACTGCAGGAACGCCGCCACCAGCCCGCTCCCCTCTCGCCGGGTGCGCTCGTCGACGGCATCGGCGAGGACCCAGTCCCCGCTGAGGAGTGCCGCGAGCAGGCGCAGCGTCTGCGGCGCGGGCGCGGCGGAGCCGGGCGGACGGCATACGGTGCAGACCGTCCCGCCGGCGGCGACGTTGAAGGAGCGGTGCGGCCCGGGCGCGCCGCACTTGGCGCAGTCGTGGAAGCTCGGGGCCCAGCCGGCGATGGCGAGCGAGCGCAGCAGGTAGGCGTCGAGGACCAGCGCCGGGTCGTGCTCGCCGCCCCCGAGGGAGCGCAGGGCGCCGACGAGCAGGAGGTACTGCTGGGTGGAGGGCTCGTGCTCCTCGGTGAGCTGCTCGGCCGTCTCGACCATCACCGTGGCCGCCGTGTATGCCGGGTAGTCGCGGCAGATCGCGTCACCATAGGGCGCGAGCGTCTCGGCCTGGGTGACGGTGTCGAGGTTGCGGCCCTCGTAGCACTGCACGTCGACGACCATGAACGGCTCGAGCCGGGCGCCGAAGCGCGACCTGGTACGGCGCACCCCCTTGGCCACCGTGCGCACCCGACCGCGGCCCCGGGTCAGGAGGGTGATGATGCGGTCGGCCTCACCCAGCTTATGGGTGCGCAGCACGACCGCCTCGTCGCGGTAGAGGGGCATGGCCCCATTGTCTCCCACGTCGCGGGGCGATCAGGGAGGTGGCGCAGGATCGCGAGATTTCTCGAACACCCGTTCTAGGCTGGGCTATTGTGGTGACCATGTCCTTCACGTTGCAGGGATCTCTCCTGGACCTGGCCGAGACGTCGGAGCTGCGCAGTCTGGGGTCCGGGTTGACCCGGACCGCGCTGACCGCCGGCGCGTGGATAGACCTGCGGCCCGGGTGGCTGGGCGGCGCCGACCAGCTGTTCGAGCCGCTGTCGAGGGACGTGCCGTGGCACGCCGAGCGGCGCCAGATGTACGACAACCTCGTCGACGTGCCGCGGCTCACAAAGTTCTACGCCGAGGACGAGGCGCTCCCGCATCCCCTGGTCGCCGCGGCGCGCGAGATGCTCAGTGACCACTACGAGGGCGAGCTGGGCGAGCGGTTCCGGACGGCGGGACTGTGCCTCTACCGTGACGGCCGGGATAGCGTCGCGTGGCACGGCGACCGGATCGGCCGGTCCAGGGACGAGGACACGATGGTGGCCATCCTGTCGGTGGGCTCGCCGCGCCCGCTGCTGCTGCGGCCGCGCGGTGGTGGGGCGGGGACGATCCGGTTGCCGCTGGGCCACGGAGACCTCGTCGTCATGGGCGGTTC
>NZ_JBKJPP010000059.1:0-3228 GCF_046595215.1 Lapillicoccus sp.
CTCGGGCACGGACCCCCGGTCGTCTGGGCCTGACGCCGCTGGGAGACTTGGCGGCACTGTCGTACGACAAGGGAGCTCACGTGCAGTTCGGCCGGTACTACGAGGAGTTCGAGGTCGGAGCGGTCTACAAGCACTGGCCGGGCAAGACGGTGACCGAGTACGACGACCACCTGTTCTGCCTCATCACGATGAACCACCACCCGCTGCACCTCGACGCCAACTACGCGGCGACGACGCAGCAGGGCAAGAACGTCGTCGTCGGCAACTACGTCTACTCGCTGCTGCTGGGCATGTCTGTCGCGGACGTGTCCGGCAAGGCGATCGCCAACCTCGAGGTCGAGTCCCTCAAGCACGTCTTTCCGACCTTTCACGGTGACACGATCTACGGCCAGACCGAGGAACGTCGGGAAGACGTGCTTGAGGCTCTCGACCTCAAGGTTGGCGATGGCCTTGCCGGACACGTCGACGACCGACATGCCGAGCAGCAGCGAGTAGACGTAGTTGCCGACGACGACGTTCTTTCCCTGCGGCGTGGTGGTCGCGTAGTTCGCGTCCATGTGCAGGGGGTGGTGGTTCATGGTCAGCAGGCAGAACAGGTGGTCGTCGTACTCCGTGACGGTCTTCCCGGGCCAGTGCTTGTAGACCGCCCCGACCTCGAACTCCTCGTAGCTGCGACCGAACTGCATTCCCGCTCCTTCGTCCCAGGGGCCGTGTGGTGCCCACCTCCGGGCATCCTCCCGGACCCCACGGCATACCGGCAGTGGCAGCGCTCGTGCCCTTGGTCACGTATGCCGGGCGGGAGGGAGGCCGACCAGGGCCGCGTCCCAGGCAGCGACGTCCGGCGCACCCTCGCGCCCGCTCAGCTCGGGTCCGCCGCCTGCCGGGCGGCCGCGAACGGTGCGCGGTCGAAGATGATCCTGATCTGGGTGATCGTGCCGTCGCTGACGCTGAGGCACTCGGCTCCCGGCGCGTTCGGTACCGGGACGGTGTCGGTGTCATACATGAGCACCGCGGTGTCGTCATCGCCGAATGCGGCGATCAGCGCCGAACGGGTCACGATGTGACTGAACGGCCCCATGAAGTCGCGAAAGGCGAGCGCACCGTCGAGCCGGCCAGCCGGGGCGTGGCAGACGATGTCGTCGGCGACGAACGTCATCGCTCGCTCGAAATCGTGGGTCGTCCACGCCTCGTAGTAGGCCAACGCGGTCTGCAGCGCCCTGCCGGTGCTCTCGCTCGTGCCGGTGCTCTCGCTCGTGCCGGTGCCGGTGCTCTCGCTCATGCCAGTCGTCTCCTCGCCTCGATGGTGATGCCTGTAGAGACACCGCTGAGCCCCGTGATGGAACGGTCCCCCCGACCCGTGGCTCTCGGCTGCGTCGATGGGGCAGGGGCAGCGTGCCACGATGCACCCGTGAGCACGTCGATGCTGGACCGCGCGCGGACTGGGGATGACCAGGCGTTCCTGCAGCTGACCGGGCCGTACGTTCGTGAGCTGCACCTGCACTGCTACCGGATGCTCGGCTCGCTGAGCGATGCCGAGGACCTGGTCCAGGAGACGCTGACCGCGGCGTGGCGCGGCCTGGACGGCTTCGCGGGCCGTTCCTCGCTTCGCGCATGGCTCTACCGGATCGCCACCAACCGGTGCCTGAACGCGATCCGCGATGCCAAACGGCGCCTGCCCGCCACACCCGTTCCCCCGTTCACCCCGCCCGAGCCCTCGCGCCGCGGCGAGGTGACCTGGCTCCAGCCCTGTCCGGACGCCTGGCTGGAACTCGCCGACACCACCCCCGGGCCGGCGGCGAGGTCCGAGACGCGCGCGGGCGTCGAGCTGGCATTCATCGCCGCGCTGCAACGGCTGCCGCCGCGCCAGACCGCGGTGGTCATCCTCGTCGACGTGCTCAGCTTCTCCACCGCAGAGGCGGCCAGCATGCTGGACACGAGCCCGATTGCCGTCAAGGGCGCTCTGCAACGCGCCCGGGCAGCCCTGGCCCGACCCGCGACCGGGTCCAGCCACGAACCCTTTGGTGGGCGCGGCTCAACCGCCGAGCGCGACCTCGCGAGCCGGTTTGCCGCAGCGTTCACGGCGGGCGACGTCGACAGCGTGGTTGCCCTGTTGACCGACGACGCGTGGCTCGCCATGCCGCCGGCGCCGCACGAATACCTCGGGCGTAAGGCGATCGCGGGCTTCCTGCGCGCCAGCACCGAGTGGCGCGCCCGACGTCACCTCAGGCTCCTGCCCACCCGCGCCAACGGCCAGCCGGCCTTCGCCTGCTACCTCGGCCGCCCGGGGGAGCAAACCACATACTTCACCGGCATCCTCGTCCTCACCATCTGCAACGACCGGATCAGCAGGATCACCCGCTTCCTCGACAGCCACCTCCAGCGACAGTTCGGACTCCCCGACACGATCGCCGCCAGCGAGGATCGCTAGACGCCAGAGCCAGCGCACCGGGTCAACGAGGAAGAGCGTGGTCACGCCGGGCGCGACGTCCCACCGGAGCCACTTCTCTTGGTCTGCGATCAGATGACGATGACCTGGACGAGGTCCTCGAGTCCGGCGAAGTCGTCACCGTCACGGGTGTAGAGGTCGAGACCGTTGGCGTGGGCGGTTGCGGCGATCAGCAGGTCTACCAGTCGGCTGCGGGGTCTCCGTCCTTCACGGACGACGGCGGCGACCACCAGCCCGTAGCTACGTGCGGCCGTGCCGTCGAAGGGGAGTGGCTCCAGCTTCGCCTCGACTTCCTGGAGGCGCGCCTGCCGTTTCGCTGCCTCGGCCAACGTCGCGGCCAGGTGCGGTCCGGCCGCCAGCTCTGCGGCGGTGACTGCCGAGATCGCCATCTGGTCCGGCAGCGCCGCGACAACGACCGGGTCGTGCCAGTCGACGACGACCGAGGTGTCGAGCAACCCGCACGTCATGTCACAGTCCCTGGTCGATCACCTGGTGGTCGTCACCTGGTCGAGGTCGGACCGAAACTGTTGCCGGTCGATGCGCACGCCGGCTGCCGCCAGCGTCGCGACCTCCTCGCGGGAGATGAACGCGCGGCGGCCGGCCCGGAGCGGCCGAAGCTCGGCGACCGGTTCGCCGTTGCGTGTCACGACGAAGGTCTCGCCAGCCATCACGCCCTCGATGACCTTCGCGTTCTCGTTACGCAACTCGCGTTGCGCAATAATCTTGGCCATGGGCTGACTGTAGCAACTTGTGCGACAGGGTGCGACAGGCTCGTCGTCAAT
>NZ_JBKJPP010000109.1:0-12941 GCF_046595215.1 Lapillicoccus sp.
CCGTCCTCACCGGCGTGTTCGCCGTCGTCACCGTCGGTGCCGCGATCCAGGCCGGCACCCCCGGTTTCGCGCCGCTGGGCACCATCGCGTTCCTCGCCATGGCCGGCGCCCTCGGAGCGGGCAGCGGCGCTACCTTCGGGCTCGTCGCCCAGGCCGCGCCCGCCGCGCAGGTCGGGTCGGTGACCGGCCTCGTCGGTGCGGCCGGCGGCCTCGGCGGCTTCGTCCCGCCGCTCGTCATGGGCGCGGTCTACAGCGCCACCGGCAGCTACGGGATCGGGCTCGCACTGCTCGCCGTGGTGCCGCCGCCAGCCTGCTCCTCACGCTGATCGCCGTGCGGTCCACCGCCGCGCCAGGGTCGCGGCGGCGACCACCTGAGCACGACCGACCGGGAAGACATGACATGAACGCTGCACAGCCGGGACGCAAGGGGAGCGCAGGTCTGGACAACCCCTGGAAGCGGCAATGGTCGGGACGCGGCGCTTCTTCACCAGGGCCGAGGTCTCCGGGGACGGCCGCAGCATGTATGCCGTGGGCGGCCCACGGGAGCGGCAGGCGCAGAGCCTCATTCCGCTCTTGCTGCACCCCGGAATGAGGCATACGGTGCGGACCGCAGGACATGTGCCGCGCTCGCTAGGTGAACGGTGTCCAGATGGCCGGAACCATCCGCAGCTACGCAGACGTCGTCGTCGCGTCCTTGGGCGCCGACGGCGCCGACGGCGCCGATCCCGGGATCGCAGCGCTGCTCTCGGCTGCGGACGGGCTGGACGCCGCTCTCGGCCAGCCGGCGACCCTCGACCAGGCGATCGCCGACTGGCGGACGGCGACGGATGCCCTTCGTAACCGGCTCGTGGAGTACCTGCTGGGGAAGATCCCGGTCCCCGGTCTGCCGTTGCTGGCGCCTGGCGACGGCTGGGGCGGACCCGACGGCGTCCGGCTGGACGCCGCGTTCGGGCCGCTGGGCCTGCACATCGACGCGCCGGCCCTGCGCGTGCCCGACCCGCGCAACCCGGCTGCCGCGCAGATCGTCATCGGGCCGCTGCCCCCGAACGCAGTGGCAGCACACTTGGACGCCGGGCCCGTGGTCGGCGACGGGTCGATCGCCGTCCTGGCGGATGGGGTGGACGGCGCCCTGTCCCTGCACCTGGGCGTGGTCGAGGTCGCGGCGCTGGCGAGCCTGCGGCGGGCCGGCTCGGACCCCTCGTTCGCGACCGTGTTCGCGGCCGGGTTCACCCCCGGGATCCAGGTCGGGTTCGGCTTCCAGCTGTCCCGGGTCGGGGGGGTGGTCGGCATCAACCGCAGCGTCGACGTCCCGGCCCTGGCCTCGAAGTTGAGGGACGGCAGCGCGGGGGAGGCCTTGTTCCCGCTCGACATCGGCGAGAGCGCGCGTCGAGCGCTGGCGGCGCTCGAGGCGATCCTGGTGCCACGGCGCGGGTCCTCAGTGGCGGGCCCGACCTTGCGCCTGTCCTGGTTGGAGATCGCCGGCCAGGGCTTCTGCTCCCTCGACCTCGGCGTGCTGGTGGAGCTGCCAGGGCCGCAACGGATCGTCGTGGTGGGAATCGCCCGCGCCGGCATCCCGCCGGTCCTGAAGCTGCGGGTCGACGTGGTAGGCGTCATCGACTTCGCACAGCAGGTGCTCTCCGTCGACGCGAGCCTGGTCGACAGCGGGCTGCTCGACATCTTCACCATCTACGGCGACCTCGCCTTCCGGTTGTCGTGGGGCAGCCACGGCTACACGGTGCTGTCCGTCGGCGGCTTCTACCCGGGCTTCCGCCCGGAACCGGCCAACATCCCGGCGTTGCGGCGGCTGGGGTTCCACCTCGACCTGCCGGTGCCGGGGATCGACGTGCGAGCCGAGGGCTACCTTGCCGTCACGTCGAACACCGTTCAGCTCGGCGGGTACTTCGAGGCCGGTATCGACGCGGGCGGCTGCGGCGCCCACGGGTTCCTGCGGGTCGACGCGATCGTGCAGTTCACCCCGTTCCACGTGCATGCCGAGGTGAGCGCCGGGTTCGAGGTGGAGGTGTTCGGGCTGACCTTCGGCGGCATCCGGCTGGACGGGACCCTCGACGGGCCGGGCCCGGTGACGATCTCCGGGCGCCTGACGGTTGAGACGTTCCTGCATGACTTCCACTTCCACGAGACGTTCACGTTCGGCAGCCCGGGCAGCCCGCCGGCGGTGGCCCCCGTCCGCGCAGCGGAGCTGCTGCGGCGCGAGGAGGTGCGCCCCGAGAGCTTGCAGGTGGTGGGCGGACCGGACCGTGAGGTGGTGCTCTCGCCGCTGCCGGTGCCTGCGAAGCTTGCCCTCGTCCTGCCGCGGGGCGGGGTCGGCTGGCAGCAGAAGCGGGTGCCGCTGGCCATCCCGATCGACCGGGTGGACGGTGCCCCGCTCGGCTCGACGCAGCGGGTCACCGCCTCGGTGCCGCACCAGACCTCGGGGCTCGACGACCTGTTCGCGCCGGGGTCGTTCATCACCCTCACCCAGTCCGAAGCCCTGAACCGGCCCGCCTTCGAGCAGCTCCCGGCCGGGGTGGTCAGCGCCGGCGGGGACGACCTGGCCGGAACCGTGCGCGCCCAGGTCATGCAGCCGCAGGTGTTCCGCAAGGTACGCGATGAGGGCTGGACGACGCTGGGCCTCCTCGAGGGCGTCGCCCTGGACCTGCCCGGAATCCTGTCCGGGATGGTGGCCGCCCGCGACGCCACCCCGGCGGCGGCCACCCGGACCCCGCTGGTCACGGTGGGACCCGAGGCGTGGGTGTCCTCGGACGGCACCGGGCACGCCAGCGCGACCGCGGCCCACCAGGCGGCCCGGATGAGCCCGGACCCGGCGGTATTCGCTGTGAGCAAGGCCGACCTCGGGTCGCCCGTGGTGCTGGCGGGCCTGTGATGAACGAGTTCACCGCCTGGCGGCGTCCCGCGGTCTACGCGCTGGCCACCAACCCGCCGACCACCGCCCGGCTGGCCGCGGACCTGCCGATCAGCCTGCACGACGACGACGGCGACCTGCCGCCCGCGCTGGCCCCGTTCCTGCTGGCCGGACCCGGCGACGTGACGAACCTGGCGGCCGGGCAGGTCACCGGCCGGCGCCCGCACGCAGGCTGCGTCGACGCGGAGGCGACGCTGATGGCCCACGTCGAGCTCGCTGCCGCCGACCTACCCTGGCGGTACAGCCCGCAGCCGCACAGCCCAGGGCTGCTGGCCGTCCGGCCTTGGATGATCCTGGTCGTCGGCACGACCGCAGAGGTGGCCCGGCTCGCCGACGGCCGGGTCCGGCTGAACTCCCAGGGGTTGACCCGGGGGCGGACGCTGTTCGACTGGCACCCGCTCGGCGACGCGCACCGCTGGGCGCACGTGCACACGGTCGCCGGTCGCGGCCCGTTCTCGCGGGTGATCTGCCCGCGCCAGCTCGACACCGGCACGGACTATATGGCCGCCCTGGTTTCCGGTTGGCAGGCCACCGTCTCGCCCGACGGCACGAGCACGCTGAGCGACTCCTGGGGCGCCGGCGCCGGAACGGTGACGCTGCGCTGCTTCGACAGCTGGGGATTCCGGACCACCACGGAGCAGGGCGACTTCGCCTCGATCGCCCAGCGCCTCGACCCGTTGACCGACGGCGAGCAGGCGCTTCTCGTGGAGCGGCAGTTCGGTCGCTCCCGGGTGCAGGTGGGTCCGGTGCCCGGCGCGGTCCTGGCCGCTGGTGGCGCGCTGTCCGTCGTTCCCGGGCCGGGCGACCCGCCGGTGGTCGATTCTCTTCCCCCTGATGTCGCAGCCACCATCGAGGCGCTCGCAAGCGACCTCGACGCCAGCGGCCGGTGGGTGCTGACCGTGCCCCGCTACGACGTGCCGTGGCACGAGGGGCCGGTGGACGGCCAGGACTGGCAGTGGCCGCCCCCGGGAGACGACGTGGTACCGGACGGGTGGCGGCGGCAGCTGCGCGCCGACCCGCGGCACCGCGGCGCAGCGGGTCTCGGCGCCTGGGCCGCCATCGCCTGGCAGGACCGAATCATGGCCGCCGCCGCACAGCAGGCCGCCCAGGTCGCGACCGCGGCCCAACGCATCCGGCACCTGACCCTGGGGCTGCGCGCGTCGCGCAGCTTGTGGTCCCGGCGGGTGCCTGCCGACCCGGTGGCCCGGCTGGCGACCCTGGCGCCGCTGCTGGGCCGGATGCCGGTGGACGTGGGAGGGAACGCGCTGAACGCGGTCGCCGGTCGCACGCCCGCGCTGGCCCCGGCCCTGTTCAGCAGCGCTGCCCGGCGGATGCTGCGCCGGCGCGGTCCGCTCGCTCGGGCTGCGGCCCCGGGTGCGGCGTCGGTGGCCGCCCTGCTCGCGGCCGCGAACTCCTGCCCACCCCCGCAGACGCTGCCGCCGGAGGTGACCCGGATCCTGGACGCGATGGCCGACCCCGAGAAGGCGGAGGGGCTGGCCGGTGAGCTGCGCCAGCGGGCGGACCACATCCTGACCGAGTTGTACGGCAACGCGGACGAGGCGGGCCTGCTCGCCCAGTCGCTGATCGAGGACCCCGGGACCTCCACGGAACTGCTCGCCGCGGTCCGCGGACGAGCCCCGGCCTCGTCATGCTCGCCGCTGCCGGACCTGCCCGCGTTCGCCGGCGCCGTCGCCGCCGGAGTGGACCCGACGGTGCCCCGCCCGGCGGCCGCCACCCGGGTCCTGGCCACCATCTCCGGCCTGCGCGAACCCGTGCTCGCCGAACCCGATGTGTCGCCCGAACTGGACATCCCGCTGTGGAAGTTCCTGTCGGACCACGCCCCGGACTGGCTGCTGCCCGGGGCCGGCGACGTCCCGGCCGACCGGGTCCTGGCCGTCCAGACCAACCCCGCGTTCGTGGACACCTTGCTGATCGGCGCGAACGTGCAGACGCTCGGCGAGCTGCGCTGGCGCAACCTGCCGATCACCACCCGGTGGACGCCGCTGCGCCGGTTCTGGCAGCGGGTCGACGTGGGCGCCGGCGAGTCGGCCACCGACATCCGCCCGGTCGTCGCCCTGGACACCGACCTGCCGCTGTGGCCGGACGCGTCACCCCTGGGCGACCTCAGTCACCTGTCCGACCCCTCGCACGGCGCGAACCTGGTCGTCGTGCTGCACACCGAGCTGTTCCGGCGCTACCCAGCCACCCTGGTCTACCTCGTCCCCAACCCCGGCGGGCGCGACGTGTGGGGCCAGGTCCCGCCTGTCGACCCCAACCCCGACCCAGCGAAACAGCCTCTGCCACGTGCATACCCGTCATTCTCCGGGACCCTGAGCCCCGACCTGGTGTTCTTCGGGTTCGGGGTGCCGCCCTCCGCCGGCTTCGACCACTGGCTCGTGCTGGAGGAGCCGCCGCCCGGCTACCGGTTCGCCTACACCGACGGTGACGCCTCACCGGAGGGCGCGAGCTTCGCCGCCAACACATTCGACCCGCCCGTCCGCGTCTTCCTGGGGAACCTGCTATGACCGCCCGCCGCGACGAACGGCGCACCGCCCGCACCGCCCGCGCGGTCGGGCTCGCCCGGGCGGCCACCCTCGCCGCGGAGCTGGCCGCGATCCCGGGCTGGCTGCCGGTCGGGGACCCGGCGCGGCTGATCGACCGGGGACAGCGAGCCGCCGCGCAGCAGGTGCTCATGCTAAGGGGCCAACTCGACCAGGCGCATCGCGCGGTGGCAGCCCTGGACGCTGAGCTCGACCTGCTGGACGGCCCGCGCACCGAGAACGCACTCCTGTTCCGCGAGTGGTCCACTTGGCTGGAGTCCCTCACCGACCCGGCGACCCTGCTCGACCAACTGACCCCCGACCCCCGGCGGCTGTTCCTCGGCGCGAGCCCGGCGATGACCCTGGCCACCGCCCAGCGGATGTTCGACGTCATCGCCGCGGCCGGCGGCCGGGTCGGTGACGGCCAGACCTTCGTCGACACCGCCGCGCTAGGCGACGACGACGTGTTCGACCTCGACCACACCGCCCGGACCCGGCTCGACCCCCTCGTCGACGGCCACGTCATCGGTGTGCTGCTGCCGATGCGGCTGGAGACCCGCTACCAACCCCACGTCGACGGCACCCCGTGGCGGCTGCGGATCCGGGTGCACCCCGACCCGGTGACGCTCGCCGGTCCGCCGCTGCCGCCGTCCCGGCAGGAAGCCGACCTGGTCGCGGCGTTCTGGACGCAGGCCGGCGGCGACCTGAGCACCGACCAGGGCGGCGCCGCCTTCACCGCCCTGGCCGGCACCGTCGGCGGTGGCCGGGCGGCATACCTCGTGCGCGAGGTCCCAGTGCTGCCCGACGGCACCGGGTTCACCCCGGAGAAGCCCTACGACGACCAGGGCCACCGCGGGTTCGACTACCGCGCCGCACTTCCGGAGGTCCTGCAGCTGTGGGGCGACTCCGGTGCCGGGCTGCGGCTGCTCGGCGAGCTGCGCCCGGACCTGGCCGAGATCGCCAGGCAGGGCACCGTCGACCGGGCGATGGCCGGCCTGCAGCCCGACCAGGTACCGGCCCTGTGGTGGACCTCCTACCAGGTGGCCACCCAGGTCGGGCTGGCGATGGAGGTGGACCTGCCCGACGGGCCGCACCTGGACGTCCTGCTCGTCACCGGCCTGTCCGGCACCGACCCGCGCGGGCTGATCGAGGCGCTCACCGGTCACGGCACCCTCGGCCTGGTCCCGCCGCTGGCCGCGACGAACACGGTCGCCGGTCAGCCGACCGTCGACACCGGCCGGGACCCGGCCCGCTGGCTGGCTGTGGCGCGTTTGGCGGGCAGCGGGACAGCGTGCGGCCTCGCCGGCGTGCTGACTTCCCAGCCGCGGCTCGACGGCGTCGCGGACGTGGACACCGGACTGCTCGACATCGTGCCGCACCTGGTCACGGCGTTGTGGCCGGTGCTGTGGCAGCGCTGGCTGAAGGACGTCGAGAACTCGGCGCTCACTCGCGAGCTCGGGGACTGGGCGGCGCGCAACCTGTGCCCGCTCGGTGCCTGGCCCGCGCTGCGGGTCGGGGACGTGCCCTACGGCGTGCTGCCCGCGGTCGACCTCGCGAACTGGACGCCCGCCCCGCACGACGGGCTCTTCGAGCAGGGCATCACGGCCCTCCTGGGCGGCCTCGTCCCGGCCTGGGCGGCGGCCGCATCAGCCGGCGGGACGGCCGTCGGCGCGGACGCCGACGGGCTGCTCGATGTCATCGGGCGGGTCCCGACCAGCCGTCAGCTGGGGTCGCGGGGCTTCGTCCCGCTCGAGCTGCTGGCCCTGCTGCAGGCGATCGTCAACGGCACGCCCGCTGCGGACACGGTCGCCGCATGGCAGGCGGGCGCGGCGCCGTCGCTGCAGCACGAGCCCGAGCCGGGCCGGCGCTACCAGGGGTTCGGCTACGTGCAGCCCGCCGTGGTCGGCAAGGGCAGCCTCGGGCAGACCCTCAAGCGGTACCTCGAGATGGCCTGGGAGAACCTGGCCTTCGGCGGCGACGGCAAAGACGACGAGCCGCCACTACTGGCCCGGCTGGTCCGGCACTCGCTGCTGCTGACCCAGGCCGAGGTCTCCCGGGTCGACCCAGCCGTGTGGCCCACCTGGACCCGGCACTACCTTCCCCCGCTCGACGCCGCCCGGACGCTCGCGAACGACGCCTCCCGCGGGGACGTGGTCGCCAAGCTCCCGCAGTACGCCCAAGACCGGGTCGACCACGAGAACCCCCCGGACCCCGATGTGTCGGCCATCGTGCGGCAGTTCCAGGACGTCCGCGACGCCGCCCGCGAGCTGGCGTCCCGGGACGCCACCCTGCTGGACGGCGGCCCGCTCGCGGCCGCGGTGACCGCGGTCGTCGACGCGTCCAGCCACCGGATCGACCCGTGGGTGAGCGGCGTCGGGACCCGCCGGCTGCGACGGCTGATCGCGCGCGACGTGCCCCGCCGGATCGGCGCCTATGGCTGGGTGGACGACCTGGACCCGTCGCCCGACCCGACCCCGCCGACGTCGGCGGGGCTGCTGCACGCACCCGGAAACGCTCAAGCCCTGGCGGCAGCGGTCCTGCGCGACCACGCCATCCACGAGGTTGACCCGCGCTGGCAGATCACCGCCCGCTCGGACCTGGTCCGCCTCGCCGCCCGGCTCGGCGGCGACGTCCGCCTCGGAGTGCACCTCAGCGAGGCCCTCGGCCGCGAGATCGAACGCCGCGCCGGGGACACCGGTGCCGTCCTGGAGCTGCGCCGCCGGTTCCCGGCCCGGCCCGAGTGGGCAGGTCGGCGGGTGTGCGACGGCCTGCAGGTGATCGACGCCGCCCCCGCGACGCTGCCGGCGGGCCTAGGCAGCCTCGACGACCTGCGCCAGGTGCTGGACACGTACGGCGACCTGCTCGTGGCCGACGCCGTCCACGACGTGGTCTCCGGCCGAGGCGCCGCCGCCCAGGAGTCGATGGCCGCCGCGGCAGGGCTGAGCGCGCCTCCCGAGCTGCGGATCCTGCGCACCCAGCGGCAGGGGTTCTCGGTGCGAACCACGGTGCTGATCGCGCTGCCGGCGGGGTCCCCGGACCCGGCGTCCCCGGTCACCGTCGCCGACCCGGCATTGGGCGCGCTACTGGAAGCCGAGACCGGCCCGGCGTCGGCGTGGACGTGGACCCTGGACGCCGCCACGGTCACCCTGGCCGACCTGGGGGTCGCGGTCCCCGACACGGTCCTGATCCCGCAGGCCCGGCTGGACGCGCTGGCCGCGGACATCCTCGGCGGGGCGGCCACCGGCGGGACCGCGGCCGCGCGGCGGCGCGCGTTGGACCGGCTCTGCTCGCTGCTCGACGTCCAACGCGGGCTGACCGACCTCACCGGCGCCCCCGGACAGGGCGACGCCGAGCTACGTAGCCGCCTCGCGACGCTGCGGGCCCTCGCCAGTGACGTAGCCACCGGCCTGGCGGCCGACCCACCGGTGAGCGGACCGGCTCGAGCGTGGGGCCTGCCGGACGACGGGGCCCTGGATGTGCTGCTCGCCCGGATCGCCGCGGCCGGTGACCCGCTCAGCGATGCGGCTGCGGACGCGTCCACCCTCGCGGAGCGGATCCACGCGCTGCTGTCCCCGGCGTCCGGCCTGCCGTTGGTGTGCACCGGCACCCTCCCAGCAGTGACCGCCGCGCCGGACATGGACCGCGACTGGCTGGAGGTGGTCGCCGCCGTCCGGCCCGCCGTCGCACGCTTGGAAGCCCACCAGCTCGCGCAGGCCTGGCCCGCCGCCAGCGACCCCGCCCGGCTGTGGTCGGTGCCGCAGACTTCGCAGCGCACCGTCGTCGTCTACGGGCCGGCCGCCACGTCGGCGGATCCGGCCGGGATCGCGGTGCTCGACGACTGGGCCGAGACGGTCCCCAGCAGCCGACACACCACGCACGCGGCGTTCGGTTTCGACGCCCCCCGAGCCCGCGCCCCCCAGTCGATCCTGCTGGCCGTGCCGCCGGACGAGCGGACCCCGCTGACCGCCCAGGCGCTGTCCAGCCTGGTCCTGTCCACCCGGCAGCTGGCCCGGGCCCGGATGGCGCAGCCGGACCAGCTAGGCGCGTGGTCCCTGGCCGTCCCGACGTCCATGGTCCTCGCCTCGGGACTGGCCGGCAGCGACCTGCAGGAGCGGCCATGACCTGGGAGCACTACCGCCGCCTCGAACCGATGCCTCCGTACACCGACGTCCAGCGCGGCTTCGCCGCCGAGGTAGCCGACCCGCTGTGGATGCTCGGGCGGCAGTGGCAGGTCGGAGAGCAGGCAGGGGAGGACGCGTCATCACCCGTCCTGGTCGAGCTGCAGGTGGCGCACACCCCGCTGGAGACCGTCGCCGGGCTCGACCCGACCATCGTCCCCGCGGAGGCGGTCCTCGAAGGCGCGACCGACGACTGGTGGACCATCGGGCGCCGGGTGCGGGTCGGAAGGGCGGTCAACGCCGCCCTGACACCGTTGCAGCGTCAGGCGTGTGCGTTCGGCGAGCTGCCCTCCCCCTACGGCGACTCGCTGGCGGGGACACCGGACGGGCGGGCCGCCTGGCGGCTGGGTCTAATCCCCGACGGGGACCCGTCCCTGCAGGGACTGCTCATCCGGCCGGACTTCTGGCAGACCGAGACCTTGACCTACGAGGCGCAAGTGCCCGTCGGAGGCACCTCCCTTTCCGTGTCCGGTCACGACGGGGGCGACGTGGACTGGTACACCGCGGACGCCACGGGCCCGCTGCCGGCGCCCGCGTTCACCCGCCGGCAGGTGGTGCCGCAACGGCTGCAGTACCCCGGAGCGCCAGCCCCACGCTGGTGGCAGATCGAGGACTCCGCGGTCGACATCGGCGGGTTCCCGCCCGACCGGGCCCACCTGGCCACAGCGCTGCTCATCCAGCTGGTCTGCGACCACGCCAACGACTGGTTCACCGTGCCCATCCCGTCACCGCCGCCGCCGCCCGGCGGAGGGGAGCCGCCGCCCAGCTCGGGCGTCGTCGTGACCCTGAGCGGTATGCGCGTCAAGGACGGCTTCGACCAGTGGTGGGATCTCACTATCCCGCCTGGCGACGAGGACCCAGCAGCCGGGCCGGACGAGGCGCCGGGCCCGTGGTCGCTATTCCGCACCCGCGGGCTGGACCGCTCCTCGCTCGTCGTCTGGCCCGCGGCCACCACGCCGCTGTCCGGTCCGGCGCTCGACGACATCCTGCTCGGCGTCGACGAAGACGCCAACGTCATGTGGGCCGTCGAGCTGCGCGCCGACGGCCTCGACCTGGCACTGTCCGCCGACGCCAGCGCGGCCCTGCTGGAGACGCAGCGAACCAAGACCCGCCACTTCACCTACCAGCCGTCGACCACGCTCCCCGAGCACTGGCACCCGTACCGGATCGAGAGCCGTCCCGCCCCCGCACGGCGCGTGTTCGTCCAAGGCCTGGTCGCCGACCTCAGCCAAACCCCGCCGGTCCCGCGACCGGGGCCCCGGTCGCAGCTGATCGGCGCCGGGCAGGGACACGAGCTAGCCGCCAGCTCCGTACCCAACCAAGGGATGCGGCTGGAACGCCGGTACGTCCTGGCCCGAGGAACCGACGGCAGTCCCGTGCTGTGGCGGCAACGCCGCCGGCTCCCCCTGCTGGCCGGGCCCGTCTCACACCTTCGCTTCGACCTGCTACGTGAGGACCACGCTCCCTAAACCCCTCGGCGAATTCAGGCGGTCGTCGCAACGATGGGGGAATCTGGTTCATACAGTAGACGGGTCATGGCTTGGGCGGGGGTGGTTCCGCCGAGAGTCTTGCGGGGTCGGGCGTTGAGCTCGGTGGCGACCTCGAGCAGCCGCTGGGGCGTGTGCACGGACAAGTCAGTGCCCTTGGGGAAGTACTGGCGCAGCAGTCCGTTGGTGTTCTCGTTGGACCCTCGCTGCCACGGTGAGTGGGGGTCACAGAAGTAGATGTCCATCTTCGTGGCCAAGGTGATCTCGGTGTGCTTGGCCAGCTCAGATCCCTGGTCCCAGGTCAACGACTTCCGTAGGTGCTCCGGCAGCCTCGCAATGGTGGCCAGCAGGCCATCACGCACGGCCTCGGCGCTGTGGTCATCTGGCAGGTGGACCAGCATCACGTACCGGGTCTGTCGCTCCACCAACGTAGCGATGGCCGAGCGGCAGTTCGACCCCAGTATGAGGTCCCCTTCCCAATGTCCCGGGACGGCGCGATCGGCGACCTCGGCCGGTCGCTCGCTGATCAAGATCATGTTCGGGATCTTGCCCCGCTTCGTGACCGAGGACCCTCTGGGGCGCCGGACCGCACGGCCGGTGCGCAGGTGTCGGTGCAGGTCAGCACGTAGATGACCGCGGCCCTGGACGTACAGCGCCTGGTAGATGGTCTCGGGGCACACCCGCATCTCCGCCCGCTCGGGAAACTCCTGGGCGAGGTGGAGGCTGATCTGCTCAGGGCTCCACTTCACGCACAGCTTGGATTGCACCACTTCCGCCAGCTCGAGGTGGTCGAACTTACTGCCCTTGGGCCGCCGCCCGCGCAGCTCGGCCTGCTTCTGTGCCGCATACGGCGCGTACTTGCCAGGCCGTCGCGACGTCGGGGCCGTGCCGTTGCGGCGCAGCTCGCGACTGACCGTGGCGGGCGACCTGCCGATCCCGACGGCGATCGCTCGAACGCCGGCCCCGCCCAGGTACAGGTCGGCGATCTGTAGCCGCTCGTCCAAAGACAGGTATCGGCCCGACGGTGCTGGCCGTTTCCGCGGGATCCGACCACCGGTCGCCTGTCGCCAACGACGGCCCGTTACTCGATTCACCCCGACAGCCTCACACGCCGCAGTCAAGGTCGAACCCTGAGCCATCAACACCCAGAACCGCGCCTGCTTATCAATCAGTTCCTTCTCCGACCACATGCACAACACCTCACATTCAGAACGGTGTTGCGGCAACCGATTGAGATCGCCATCGGCTTGCGGCACAGTCCCTGGCGTGAGACCACGAACGCAAGGCGATGCCGCCGCCTTCGCGATGCGTTTCGACGAGGGGCCGGTGGCGGTCATCGACGTGGCTGGCGGACCGGGTGGGATCGCTGGGTTTCGACCCAGCGATCGCATCTCAGATGTCCCGACCAGTCGCAATGCGTCCCGCTATGAGGCGGAGCGGAACGGCTGAGACGTCCACTGGCCACAGGGTGTCGCAGGATCTGGCCACGGATCTGGTCACGGGCCACACATGCCAAGAGGCCCTCTCCCAGTGGGAAAGGGCCTCTGACCTGCGACGACATTGGTAGCGGGGGCAGGATTTGAACCTGCGACCTCCGGGTTATGAGCAGAGAGAGCCACAGCCCAAACGCCCCTCTGCGTCGTATTCGTCTCAGTTCTCCCCCGACGATCGTGCCCAACTGGCCCCAGAGGTTCCAAGCTTAGGGCCTCGCCCTAAATCAAGTCAGGGCGTTTCGGGCGTGTCGCGTATGGGGTGCAGACAGTAGTTCCACTCTCCGTGCCAGTCGTCGCGGCTGATGGGGAGGTCTTTCATC
>NZ_JBKJPP010000046.1:0-17576 GCF_046595215.1 Lapillicoccus sp.
GATCGAGCGGACCTCCACCCGCGTCGACTGCCCCTTCGTCGGCTTGTACATCGGGACGCGGACCAGCGCCGAGCGGTTGTTGTGACCCCAACAGACGTACGCGGGCGCCTCGCCGCCGCCCCACAGGCGCTTGTACGAGTTCACCCACTGGTTCGTGACCGCGGTGATCTCGGCGGAGTGCTTGAGCAGGCCGGCGATGAACGCGCGGCCCACCTTCGACAGGTGGTACTCGGCGCCGGCCTCATGAAAGGAGTTGCGGTCGCCCTCGAATAGCGACAGGTGCGTGTGCATGCCGGAGCCGGGGTGCTCGGTGAACGGCTTCGGCATGAAGGACGCGTAGATGTTCTGCTCGAGCGCAACCTCCTTCATCACCATCCGGAAGGTCATGATGTTGTCGGCAGTGCTGAGCGCGTCGGCGTAGCGCAGGTCGATCTCCTGCTGGCCGGGGCCGCCCTCGTGGTGGCTGAACTCCACCGAGATGCCCATGCTCTCGAGCATCGTGATGGCCTGCCGGCGGAAGTCGTAGCCGGTGCCGTGCGGGGTGTGGTCGAAATAGCCGCCGGCGTCGATCGGCACCGGCTTCTGGCCGGGCACCGGACCTTTCTCGAAGAGGTAGAACTCGATCTCGGGGTGCGTGTAGAAGGTGAAGCCCAGGTCGGAGGCGCGGGCGAGCGTCCGCTTGAGGACGTACCGCGGGTCGGCCCACGAGGGAGTGCCGTCGGTCATCAGGATGTCGCAGAACATCCGGGCGGTGCCAGGGGCCTCGGCCCGCCACGGCAGCACCTGGAACGTCGCCGGGTCCGGCTTCGCGAGCATGTCCGACTCGTGGACGCGGGCGAAGCCCTCGATGGCCGAGCCGTCGAAGCCGATGCCCTCGGCGAACGCCCCCTCGAGCTCCGCCGGGGCGACGGCCACCGACTTGAGCGTCCCGAGGACGTCGGTGAACCAGAGCCTGACGAAACGGATGTCGCGCTCCTCGATCGTGCGCAACACGAACTCCTGCTGACGGTCCATGTGACGATCCTGCCGCATCGAGGTTTCGCGCACGTTACGGTCCCGACCGCCGGTCAGCCCAGGACGGCGCGCGCCGCGTTGTGACCGGGGATGCCGGACACTCCCCCGCCGCGGCGCGCGCCGGCCCCGCAGACCAGCACCGCCGCGTGCCGGGTCTCGACGCCCCACGTCCCGACCTCGTCCACGGTCTCGGCCCAGGGCCACTGCAGCGACCGGTGGAAGATGTTGCCGCCCGGGAGGCGCAGGTCCCCCTCGAGGTCGACGGGAGTGCGGACCTCGAGGCACGGCCGGCCCTCACCGTCGGCCATGAGCAGCGGCGCGAGGGGCTCGCCGAGCACGCTGTCGAGGGCCCGCAACGTCGCGGCGAGGGCCTCGTCCCGACGCGCACCGTTGTCCTCCCGGAAGAGCCGGGCGGGCAGGTGCAGCCCGAAGAGGGTCAGCGTCTGCGCCGTCGAGTCGGCCAGCAGCGGACCGAGGATCGAGCGGTCCGAGAGGGTGTGACAGTAGATCTCGCACGGCGCGTGGTGGGGCACCCGCCCGGCCGCGGCCGCGGCATACGCCTCCTGGAGGTGCTCGAACCCCTCGTGGACGTGGAAGGTGCCGGAGAAGGCGGCCACCGGGTCGAGCCCGCTCTCGCGCAGGCGTGGCAGGCGGGAGAGCAGCATGTTGACCTTGAGCTGGGCGCCCTCGGGTGGCGGACCCGCGCAGACCGGCTCGCTGCCGGTCGCGGCGAGGAGCCCGTCGAGCACGGCCGGCGCGAGCCCCGCCAGGACGGTGGCGCGGGCGCGGTGCTCCCGGCCCTGCTGACGCCAGGTCACCTCGCCGTCGCCGGTGACGGCGAGCACCTCGGCGCCGGTCAGGAGGTCCGCACCGGCATCGGCGGCGGCCCTGGCGAGAGCCGTCGTGACCGCCCCCATGCCGCCGACCGGGACGTCCCAGTCGCCGGTGCCCCCACCGATGAGGTGGTAGAGGAAGCAGATGTTCTGGGCGAGGGTGCGGTCGTCGAGGTCGGCGAAGGTGCCGATCAGCCCGTCGGTCGCCACGACCCCGCGGACGAGGTCGTCCGCGAACGTCTCGCGCAGGAGCTCACCGAGGGGCCGCTCGGTGAGGGCGGCCCACAGGTCGTCGTCCTCGACCAGGGCCCGGATGTCCTCCGCCGAGCGCAGCGGCTGGGTGACCGTGGGCCAGATCCGCTCTGCAGCTCGGCCCATCCGTGTCGAGAACCGTTGCCACGCCTCGAAGTCCGCCTCGCCCCCGGTCAGCGTCAGGAAGGAGCGGCGGGTCGCCTCCGGGTCGCCGGTGTCGACGAGCAGGCCGCGGGACGGGTCGCCGGGGTCGGGCGTGTAGGAGGAGTAGCGGCGGCGGACCAGCCGCACGTCGAGCTCGAGGTCGGTGACGATCTCCCGGGGCAGCAGCGAGACGAGGTAGGAGTACCGCGAGAGGCGGGCGTCGACCCCGGGGAAGGTCTGCGCCGAGACGGCGGCTCCGCCGACGTGGCTCGCCCGCTCGAGGACGAGGACCCGACGCCCGGCGCGGGCCAGGTATGCCGCCGCGGTCAGGCCGTTGTGCCCGGCGCCGAGGACGATGTCGTCATAGGTCGTCACGCGCGGACCCTATCGACACCGGCTAGGTTCGTCGCGACGCGTCGGGACACCCCCGGCCACCCACCCCGGAGGTCAGGTCAATGAAGTCACTCCAGCGAACGTCCCTCTCCGTGCTCGCGACCGCATCGGTCGCCGCGCTCTGCGTCGCCACCCTCGCGGCCTCGCCCGCCCAGGCCACCAAGCCCGGCAGCGGCTCCTCGACCGGATCGGGGTCGGTCTTCATGGTCAACCCCGTGCAGTCCAGTGGCAACGAGTCGCTCACCGACCAGAAGGACTCCGACGCGGCGGTCCCCGGCAGTGCCTACGCGACGGTGCAGCTGCGCAACCTCGACGGCTCGGGCTACCTCAGTGGGGCGTGGGCCAACGTCCGCACCAACACGGGGCCGGCCGCATACAGCACGAGCAGCCAGTTCTTCTTCACGCGTCACGACGACCGGTTCGAGCAGGTCATGGCCTACTTCTGGGTCAACCAGGCGCAGGAGTACCTCCAGTCTCTCGGCTTCGGGTCGGCGCTCCGTCCGGTCAACAGGCATCCCCAGGACGTGCGGATCGACCAGTACGGCATCGACAACAGCTACCAGACCGACAAGCAGGACTTCCTCCGCTTCGGCAAGGGCGGAGTCGACGACGCCGAGGACGCGGAGGTCATCGTCCACGAGTACGGTCACGCGGTGCACGCGTCGCAGGTCCCCGGATTCGGCACCAGCCTCGACGCCGGGTCCATCGGTGAGTCGTGGGGCGACTACCTCGCGGTGAGCGTCGGGCTGGACGCCGCCGCGCAGTACGGCTGGCCGGTCAGGGCCGAAGCAGCCTGCCCGATGGACTGGGACGCTACCTCCTACACCGCCGCCCCGCACTGCATCCGCCGGTTCGACCTCAACCTCACGCTTGCCGACCGCCGGGGCGAGGTGCACTACGACGGCCAGATCTGGAGCCAGGCCCTCTGGGAGATCCGCACGGGATACCAGGCGATGGGCGGCCTCGGCACCCGAGCCTGGGACACGACGCTCGTCGACAGCCAGTTCGACTACGCCGCGGGCACGTCGTTCTCCGCCGCGGCCGGGGCCACCTACACCAAGGCCCTCGCCCGCGACGGCGCTGCCGCCGGAGAGCTGGTCAAGGCACGGTTCGCTGCGCGGGGGATCACGTTCTGAGCAGCGACCGCGACGACGACTGACGAGTCAGGCCCCCGGGACGCCGTTGTCCCGGGGGCCTGACTCGTGGTGACTGCCGTGCGTGACCGCCTTGGTGCTGGGCGCGCTCGTTCCCGCTCAGGTCACCTGAAGGCGACCTTGACCTGCAGCTCGTTCCCCCCGTCGCGCGTCTTCGTGACCGTCATCGACGTCCCGGTCCCCGCCACCTTGACCGAGCTCCACGGGTTCGTGGCGCTCCAGTAGCGGGTCGGGTCGCGGTCGTCGAACGTCGCGATGGCCGGCTGTGAGGGGACGTTCAGCGCGACCCCGTTGCGGTGGAAGGTCACCGCGTCGGTGGCCTCCTGCCCGAAGGTGGCGTCGAACGGCTGCCGTCGGTTGCCGAGCCTCACCCCGTCGGCGAAGGTGATCGGAGCAGGACGGGCGTCGACGGGCAGGACCTGACCACGGCCCGGGTGGGCCGAGGTGTTGTTGTCCTGGTACTGGCCGTCGGCATACCAGACGAGCAGGCCGTTCTGGTAAGGGAACCGCTCGACCCAGTCCGGCCGGGTGCTGGCGAAGCCGAAGTTGTACGGCCCGGTCCGCAGTGTCGCGTCATAGCCGGAGTAGACCCGGTTCTCGGCGATGTAGTACTGCGCCACCGTGACCGTGGTGCTGCCGCTCATCCGGGTGAACCCGCTCGTCGTCCAGCCGTTGTCGCCGCCCTCGACGGTGTCGTTGAAGACCGCGGCGCCGTTGACGTTGACGGCCAGGTCGTCGAGGAACGACCCGGCCTGGTTGACGCCGCCGTCAGCGCTGTAGCGGAAGCGGAACTGGATCGACGTGCCGGCGAACGCGGACAGGTCCCAGCTCTTCTGGGTCCAGCCGAAGGTGCCGGTGATCGGGTCACCGACCGGTGCCCAGGTGCGGCCGTCGCTCGAGACCTCGCCGTAGAGGTGGTCGAAGCCGTCCTCGGTGTCGTTCTGCAGCCACGCGCTGACACTGGCTGACGTCGTCGCCGCCGTGAGGTCGATCGTCCGCGAGAGGGTGCTCGTGAGGTTGGAGGAGGATCCGCTCCACCACTCGGTGGCACCTCCGTGTGGCGTGTTGTAGGCCGTCGTGACGCTCTTGTCGGGCAAGGTGACGACGACCGCCTGCGACGCGGTCCTGCTCGCGAGGTCGGCCGGGCCGAGTTTCACGGTCGTGTCCTGGCCGAACGGCACGCTCTGGTGGTCGAGCCAGCCGAGCTGCAGCTTCTCCCACGCGCCCAAGTATCCCGGGGTCGTGCCGATGGAGTCGGTGCCGCGGTTCAGCCACGACCCACCGGACATGAGAGTCCAGAAGGCGGTGCCGTTGTCGCCACCGGCGGTGTCGTAGAGGTCGGGCAGGCCGAGGTCGTGCCCGAACTCGTGGGCGAAGACCCCGAGGCCACCGTTCTCGGGCTCCGTGGTGTAGTCACCGATCCAGAGGCCGGAGTTGCCGAGCTGCACGCCCCCGAGCTTGTTCTGGTCCGGTCCCGTCTTGCCCTGGTCGGTCGAGAAGGCATACCACCGGTGCGACCAGATCGCGTCCGCGCCCTGCGCGCCGCCACCGGCCTCCTCGCCCTCCCCGGCATGGATCGCCTGGAAGTGGTCGATGTAGCCGTCCGGCTCGTTGAAGTTGCCGTCGCCGTCGGCGTCGTAGCGGTCGACCTTGTCGAACTGCGCGAGGTAGGCCTTGACCTCGGCGTCGGACTTGCCGGCCGACTTCTGCGCGTCGTACCAGGCCGTCGCGGTGTCCTTGATGTAGTTCCAGTAGCCGTCCGACTGCCCCACCTTGTTGGAGCCGTAGCGGGCCTCGTTGGAGGGGACCGTGACCCAGTTGGAGACGTCACCCCTGGCGAGGAACCGGCCGTTTGACTGCTTGAGGTAGAAGTCCTTGAACGACTCCCCGGGCCCGAACATCAGGTCCTGGAAGTGCTGCTGATTGAAGTCCTTGACCCAGTAGGTCGAGTTGTCGTCGGTCTTGTCACCGTTCCATGTGCGGTCGGGCGCGGCGATCTGGTTGTGTGTCGGCCCGGCAGCCCCCCCGGCCGCGGGGGTGGTGGCGGCGCCGAAGTCGGTGAGGACCGTGAAGATGTTCTCCTCACGGTTGACGTCGTACTGGACATACCTGTCCTTCGACTTCTTGTCCTGGTCGTTCTTCGCGACCTTGATGACGCGCTTCCCGCCACGGGTCTCCAGGGTGGCCTGGCCCTTGACGAGCATGGCCACCGCCTCCGTGCGCAGGGTGGCCTGGGCATCGCCCAGCGGGTTGGGCAGGTTGTCAGGGCGGCTCGACGCCGTCGGGTCCTGGTCGGGGCCCTTCGGGACGGCCTGGGCGGGGGCTTGCAGTGCAGCCAGGGCGAGGGCGGAGATCGCCACTCCCGAGGCAGCTCTCCAGTGCCAGTTCTTCACGAAACCTCCATGGATTGCGGCGTCAAGTTTTGTGGCGCCTCGGGGCACACCATCACAACTCACGGCGAATCGGGAGCATTTTGACAGACTATTTTCAGTTTTACCCTCCCTTTACCCACGAAACGGCGCTGCTACCTGCTCACGACGGGACGGTCCAGCCCCCGGTGGCCGCCAACTAGGCTCATCCCATGGCGCAGCTCCGACTCGCGATGGCCCAGGTCGACCCCACTGTCGGCGACCTGCCCGGCAACGCCGCTCTCGTGCGTGAGCACGTGACTCGCGCGGCGCAGGCCGGGGCGCACCTCGTGGCCTTCCCCGAGATGGTCCTCACGGCATACCCGGTCGAGGACCTCGCCCTTCGCGCGTCCTTCGTCGAGGCCTCCCGCCGGGCCCTGACGCAGCTCGCCGCCGACCTCGCGGCCGACGGGCACGGGGACCTTCCGGTCGTCGTGGGCTACCTCGACCGTGCCCCGGAGCCCCCGGACGCCCCGGACGCCCCGCAGGGCGGGCGGGCCCTGCCCCAGAACTGCGCCGCCGTCCTGCACGGCGGGGCGGTGGTCGGGCGCTACGCCAAGCACCACCTGCCCAACTACGGGGTCTTCGACGAGTACCGCATCTTCGCGCCGGGCGACTCCCTCACCATCGTGCGCGTGCGCGGGGTCGACGTCGCCATCGCGATCTGCGAGGACCTGTGGCAGGAGGGCGGACCGGTCTCCCAGACCCGCGCCGCCGGGGCCGAGCTGCTACTGGTCATCAACGGCTCCCCCTATGAGCGCGAGAAGGACGACACCCGGCTCGCGCTCGTGCAGCGGCGGGCCGCCGAGGCGCAGTGCACCCTCGCCTATCTCAACATGGTCGGCGGCCAGGACGAGCTCGTCTTCGACGGCGACTCGATGGTCGTCGGCCGGGACGGCACGGTGCTGGCGCGGGGTCCGCAGTTCGTCGAGGACCTCGTCGTCGTCGACCTCGAGCTCGCCGGGTCGAGCGTCGACGTCGGCGGGCTGCCCGAAGACATCGTCCACGTCACGGTCTCGCAGGAGCCGCTGCCACCGTATGCCGCGCAGCAGCCACCGATGTATCCCCGCCTCGACCCGCTCGAGGAGGTGTGGCGGGCAGTCGGTCTCGGCCTGCGGGACTACGTGCGCAAGAACGGCTTCCGCAAGGTGCTGCTCGGGGTCTCGGGCGGCATCGACTCCACGGTCGTCGCGACGATGGCCGCCGACGTCCTCGGCGGCGAGAACGTCATCGGGATCAGCAACCCCAGCAAGTACTCCTCCGCCGGCAGCAAGGACGACGCCCTGGCCCTCGCCGACAACCTCGGCCTCGACTACCGCGTCGTGCCGATCCAGCCGATGGTCGCGCCCTTCCTCGAGGCGCTCGGGGTCGACGGCGTCGCCGAGGAGAACCTGCAGGCGCGGGTGCGCGGAGTCATCTGGATGGCGATCTCCAACTCCGAGGGCCCGCTCGTGCTCACCAACAGCAACAAGTCCGAGGTCTCGGTGGGCTACTCGACGATCTACGGGGACAGCGTCGGCGGGTTCGCGCCGATCAAGGACGTGCCGAAGACCCTTGTCTGGGAGCTCGCGAAGTGGCGCAACCGGTATGCCGTCTCGCGCGGCGAACGTCCGCCCATCCCCGAGGCGTCGATCACCAAGGCGCCGTCGGCCGAGCTGCGTCCAGACCAGACCGACCAGGACTCACTGCCGCCCTACGACGTTCTCGACGCGATCCTCGCCGGCTACGTCGGGGTGGCCCACGGCCGGGACACGCTCATCGAGGCGGGCTTCGAGCCGGTCGTCGTCGACCAGGTCATCCAGCTCGTCGACCGGGCCGAGTGGAAGCGGCGCCAGTTCGCGCCGGGTCCCAAGATCTCGCCTCTCGCCTTCGGCAAGGACCGCCGGCTGCCGATCACGAGCCACTGGCGTGAGCAGCAGGAGCAGCACCGATGAAGGAGCGGCACCGATGACCGAGCAGCCCGCCCCGTACGGCACCGGCGGCTCCGGCCTCCCCGCCCCCGCGGCGGGCGGGCCGGCCCGGCCGCGACGGGTGCGGATCCCCCACCTGCGCCAGCTCAAGGCGGACGGGCAGCGGTGGGCGATGCTCACGGCATACGACATGTACTCCGCTGAGGTCTTCGACGAGGCCGGTATCCCCGTGCTTCTGGTCGGTGACTCTGCCGGCAACAACGTCTTCGGCTACGAGACGACGGTCCCGGTGACCGTGGATGAGCTGATCCCGTTGGTGCGGGCCGTCGCCCGCGCGGCGAAGCGGGCCATGGTCGTCGCGGACCTGCCCTTCGGGTCCTACGGCGGCCCCCCCGAGCAGGGGCTCGCGACGGCGGTGCGGTTCATGAAGGAGGGGCTGGCCCACGCGGTCAAGCTCGAGGGGGGCCGCGAGATGGCGGCGACCGTCGAGCTGCTCGTCCGCACCGGGATCCCGGTCATGGGCCACCTGGGGTTCACGCCGCAGAGCGAGCACACCCTCGGCGGCTACCGGGTCCAGGGGCGCGGCGACGCCGCCGACGAGCTGGTCGATGACGCCCTGGCGCTGCAGCAGGCCGGTGCCTTCGCGGTGGTCATGGAGATGGTGCCGGCGCCCCTGGCGAAGCGGGTCACGCAGATCCTCGACGTGCCGACGATCGGCATCGGTGCCGGCCCGGACTGCGACGCGCAGGTGCTGGTCTGGCAGGACATGGCCGGACTGCGCGGGGGGGTGACGCCGCGGTTCGTGAAGCGGTATGCCGACCTGCGGGGGGCACTCGGTGACGCGGCCCGGACCTACGCGGCGGAGGTGGCGGACGGGAGCTTCCCGGCGACCGAGCACTCGTTCGAGGACTGAAAGCCGGCCTCGTCTCCTGCGGCCGGCCTCTGTTCGCTGGCGCAATTTGGTACTTAAGGGGTAAATAAGCTTATAGCGGGTTATTCTGGGAGCATCGTCGCGGTCACCTGTACCGCTGCCACTCCATAGGGGACCCCATGCGTGCTCTGACCACGATCGGCGTCATCGCGACACTTCTTGTCGCTGCCGCCGCCGGCACCACCAGCGCGGCCGGGGCAGGGGCCACCGCCTCGACCGTCGCTGCCATCACGACCGGCGGGTCCACCGGGGCGTACTACCGGGTGGCGCCGAGCCGGATCCTCGACACCCGCCAGGGCGCCGGCCAGCTCGGCCCCGGCGCAGTCCTGCCGCTGCAGGTGGGCGGCCAGGGCGGCGTGCCCGGCACCGGTGTCTCCGCGGTGGTCCTCAACGTGACGGTGACCAACCCCACCGCGGGCAGCTACCTCACGGCATACCCGTCCGACCTCCCCCGCCCCAACGCGTCGTCGATCAACTTCCCCCGCGGCTTCACCGGCGCAAACCTCGTCACCGTCCCGCTGCACGCCGGTGGTGTGGTGAACATCTACAACGCCTTCGGCTCGGTCGACGTGATCGGCGACGTGGTCGGGTTCTACGCCGCGGACGAGAGCCTGGTTTCGGCCTACGGTGCGAGCGGCGGCTTCATCGCCACCGTCCCGACCCGCCTCTACGACTCCCGCAACGACGCGAGCGCCGGCAACGCGCCCTTCGTCGACGGTGAGTTCCTGACCCTCCCGGTGCGGCTCGGCCCGGACCCGAACGGGGTCGACGTCACCAACAAGATCCGGGCGACGGTCGTCAACATCACCGTGGCCTCACCGACCGCCGGTGGGTTCGTCCGCACCTGGGACGGGGCGGCTGCCGAGCCGGGCACGTCCACGGTCAACTTCGCCGCCGGGACCAACGTCGCCAACACGTCGATCGTCCCCACCGCCCCCTGCACGGTGTGCGGCGGGTCGAGCGATCCGTCCTTCCAGCTCAAGGTCTACACCGGCGGCTCGGCCCACGTCATCGTCGACCTCGTCGGCGTGACGCTCGACCCGACCTACACCGCGGACTGGCGGTTCAAGCCCGTGGCCACGCCCCAGCGCATCGTCGACAGCCGCTTGGCTCTCGGCATCAACCGACTGGGCGAGGCGCAGCCCCAGACCTTCGTCGTCCCGTCCACGGTTGCCGGGCCCAACACGATGGCGATCGTCTCCAACCTGACTGCGGTCACCCCGAGCGCAGCGACCTACCTCCAGCTCTGGGCCGCGGGCGACCCGGTCCCCGACGTGAGCAACCTCAACCTGGGCATCGGCCAGGTCGTCGCGAACGCGGCCTACGTCCCCGTGGGCGCCAGCAACAACATCACCATCCAGAACCGGTTCGGCCAGACGGACGCCATCGTCGACGTGGCCGGCACGATGGAGTACGTCACTCCGGCGATCACTGGCAAGGCGCCGGCCATCGCGGGCGCGTCCGGGGCCCAGGCAGCCCGGACACCGGTCGGCGTCAGCCCGGCCGCCCCCACTCGCGGCCGCTGACCTCGCGGCCGCCCGCGTCCGGGAGTTCTATGCCGAGGGCTCGTCGCCACCATGTGGTGGCGTCGAGCCCTTGGCGTCCCACTCACGGTCCTGCTCGTCCCACGTCTCGGTCTTCGCCCGCGCGGTGTCGAGGGCCTTCGCGGCCTCGGCCTCGCTCGCGTAGGGCCCCATCACGTCGGCCCCCCGGCTGCGGGTGTCATCGGTCTCGACCTGTCCGGTGCTGACGTTGAACCAGTACTGCACGGCAACCTCCCAGGGGTGGGGATCGGGGATGGCCGGTCGGCACATCCCTCATCCGTCCTTCTAGACTCCACCGTATGCCGGTCACCTTCGCAAGCGTCGCGCCCCACGACCTCTCGCCGCGCCGCCCGGTCCCCACGAGCATCCCGCGGCCGGAGTACGTCGACCGCCCGGCGCCCGCCCCCTATACGGGGCCGGAGGTCAAGGACGCCGAGACCATCGCCCGGATGCGCACGGCGGGACGGATCGCCGCCCGGGCGATGGAGGCCGCGGCGGCGGTCATCGCCCCCGGGGTGATGACGGACGAGATCGACGCGGTGGGCCACGCCTACCTCCTGGACCACGGCGCCTACCCCTCGACGCTGGGCTACAAGGGCTTCCCCAAGTCCCTGTGCACCTCGGTCAACGAGGTCATCTGCCATGGCATCCCGGACTCCCGCCGCCTCGAGGACGGCGACATCGTCAACATCGACATCACCGGGTTCATCGACGGCGTCCACGGTGACACCGACGCGACCTACCTGTGCGGCGACGTCGACCAGGAGTCCCGACTGCTCGTCGAGCGCACGCGCGAGGCGACGATGCGCGCGATCAGGGCCGCCCTGCCCGGTCGCGCGGTCAACGTCATCGGGCGGGTCATCGAGTCCTACGCGCGTCGCTTCGGTTATGGCGTCGTGCGCGACTTCACCGGGCACGGGATCGGCACGGCCTTCCACAGCGGGCTGGTCATCCCCCACTACGACGCGGCCCCGGCATACGACCGGGTCCTCGAGCCCGGCATGACCTTCACCATCGAGCCGATGCTCAACCTCGGCACCCCGCAGTGGGAGATGTGGGAGGACGGGTGGACCGTCGTCACCGCGGACCGGCGCCGCTCCGCCCAGTTCGAGCACACCATCCTCATCACCGAGGACGGCAACGAGATCCTCACCCTCCCCTGATCCGCCCTACCAACGACGCAAAGGCGACTGACCATGGCGAAGCACGGCAACCCCCTCGGCATCGACATCGGCGGCAGCGGCATCAAGGGCGCCCCCGTCGACCTCGCGACAGGCACGTTCACGGCCAAGCGACTGCGCTTCGACACGCCCCAGCCGTCCACCCCCGAAGCCGTGATCGATGCGGTTGCCAAGGTGGTCGAGCACTTCAAGGACGAGATCGGCGACGCCCCCATCGGTGTCACGGTCCCGGCGGTCGTCACCCACGGCACCGTCCGGTCCGCCGCGAACATCGACCACGGCTGGATCGACTTCGACGGCGAGCTGGCCCTCGAGACGAAGCTCGGCCGTGACGTCACGCTCGTCAACGACGCCGACGCGGCCGGATACGCGGAGCTGCACTACGGCGCCGCCAGGGACGAGTTCGGTCTGGTGATCCTGACGACCCTCGGGACCGGGATCGGCAGCGCCATCCTCTACAACAACCTGCTCGTGCCCAACAGCGAGCTCGGGCACCTCGAGATCGACGGCAACGACGCCGAGAAGGACGCCGCCTCGTCGGTCAAGGACGCCCTCGGCCTGTCCTACGAGGAGTACGCCACCCGCCTGCAGCGCTACTACTCGGTGCTCGAGGCACTCTTCTCCCCCGACCTCATCGTCGTCGGCGGGGGCATCTCCAAGGACGCCGACAAGTTCCTCCACCTGCTGGAGCTGCGCACCCCCATCATCCCGGCCACCCTGCAGAACAAGGCGGGCATCATCGGGGCGGCCCGGCTGGCCGCCGAGGCCGCCGGCGTGAAGGTCAAGCCGAAGAAGGGTTGAGCCCCACCCGTCAGCTGATGACGGCCGGCTGACCGTCCGCGAGGTCGTGCAGCATGAGGTCGTCGCCGCCCCAGGTGCCGATGTGGTCGACGTACAAGCGTCGACCGATCCCGGACACGAGTGCGTCGTGGATCGGGATGAAACCCGTCGGGCCGACCCGCCGGACGAAGGCGATCGACTCGCTCACCTTTGCCCACGGTGCGTTGACGGGGACCGCGAGCAGGTCGACCTCGCCGGGGTCGCCGTCATAGGCGTCCCCGGGGTGGTAGAGACTGGGTTCGCCATCGGCGCGCAGGACGACGCCGACGTTGGTGCACCGCGGCACCCCGTCGTGGTTGACGGCATGCAGCCGGCCCACCGGGGTCGCCGTGGCGCGGCCGATCACGATGGCGCTGCCCTGCTCGAGCGTGACGACGTCAGCGCCCGCGGTCTCGACCAGTTCGGCCGTCTGCGGGTCGGCCAGGACGCTGGCCTGCCGGTTGGCCTGCAGCAGCGCGGGCAGGCGGTCCTGGTCGAGGTGGTCCGCGTGCTGGTGTGTGATGACGATGGCATCGAGGTCGCGCAGCTCCTCGAAGCCGGTGGAGAAGCCTCCCGGGTCGATGAGGATGCGGGTGTCGGCGATCTCGACGAGCAGGCAGGCATGTCCGAGGTGGGTGACGCGCATGCGCCCAACCTACGCCGCGGCCCCGCCCGGGGAGCCGGCAGCGCCCATCAGAGCCAGGTGTGGATCCGGACCGTCGTGCCACCGCCGTGCGACCGGATCTGCACGAGGTCGCACAGCTGGTTGACCATCCACAGGCCGCGTCCGTGCTGGCTGTAGAGATCGGGCTGGTGCCGACCGATGAGCGGGTCGGCGATCTGGCCACGGTCACGCACCTCGCACACGAGAGCACCGGCCCGGCACCAGGTCCGCAGAACGCCCTTACCCCCGGCGTGGACGACACTGTTGGTGGCCACCTCGTGGACGGCGAGGGCGAGGTCGCAGCTGCGCTCGAAGGACACGCCGGCCTCCCGGGCACGGTCGAGGACGGCGCCGTGCACGGACCGCAGGGTCTCCACGGTGAACGGGCGTACGAACGCGTCACCCAGCGCCTCGGGAAGGTCCTCTGCGAACACCTCGAGGACGTCGGCGGCGGTGCCCCGAGTGGGCCCACCACCAGCGGGGGCGAGCCGGACCGGCGCCCCGTGCGCGAGCTGGGCGGCGGCGAGCACCTCGGGCGAGAGGTGGTCGGCGTCGTAGGGACAGAGCAACGACAGCAGGGCGTGCGGGGCCAGGGCGACGTCGATCAGGGACTCGTGCAGCTGGCACTCCGTCACCTCGTCTGGCCGTCGGCCGGCCCAGATGGGCTCACCGACGCCGCGGACCTGCTGACCCGGCGCGCCGAACTCGTCGACGAAACTGCGCCAGGCCGGGATGATCCGCGCGGGGTTGTGGCCGAGCTCGGCCATGTCGACGAAGCGGACCCGGTCGACGTCGGACCCGAGCCGGCTGCGGAGCTGCTCGAGGTGCGTCAGGGTGACGGCGACCATCACTGGCTGCCCCGCGGCGAGCCCGTCGCGGATGAACGGCACTGTGCCAGAGAGGAACTCGTCTTCGCCGCGCCAGAAGAACGCCTCGTGGCGGTAGCCCCCTACCACCGTCTGCGCTGCCGTCGGCTCAGTCACCTGCGCTGCCGTCGGGGCACCCGTCAGGGTAGCCGTCATCGATGCCACCTCATCGGTCCAGAACCCGCCCACCCGGGTTCGTTGCACCATGGTTCGTGCGCCATGCCACGCCTGCTTCCGTGGTGCCCCGCAGCGGACGCCCCCACGACGTCCGCCTGCACCAACGGGACCGACCGTACCCCCGCGTGCCCTCCCCGGGGAAGAGCTTTTCGCACATCTTCACCGACGTATCATCCGGCTCTCCCGGCCCTCCTCCACAGGGCCGGGGGCGCCGGGTCATGAGAATCGCCCGGGACGACAACCTGCCCGGGACGACAGACCTCCTCCAACCCCCTTCGACTTCCTCCGGTGGAGGTATACCCGAGCGCTAGACGGCTCGGACATACCTCCATCCGTCGAGCTGGGGGTGGCCGTCTCACCGCTCCGGGCGGACGGACCATCACCGTCGACCTAGCGTGGCCGGGTTGAGGCTGGTCGCACTCCGGACTGGGCGCCGGGGTGGACGCGAAGTGGTGTCGAAGCGACGTCGGGGAGTGACGTCGGGGAGTGACGTCGGGAGCGACCTCGACGGGACGTCGACACCAGGGCAGGTCAGGCGATGGGAGACACGCGCCATCGTGTCGCCTACCGTCGGAGGATGACCGGGCGCTGGACCAACCTCGCACTGCTGCTCGCGGTACCCCTCGCGGCACTGTCAGGGTTCGGGATGTTCCTCGTCGGCAGCGGGCCGGTGTGGCTGGTTGCCCTGTTGCACGGCGCGATCGGGCTGGCCGTGGTGGTGCTCGTGCCGTGGAAGTCGGCCGTCACACGTCGCGCTCTGCGCCGGGCGCCCCGGCCCGGTCGCCCGACCTCGATCTGGCTCGCGGTAGTGGTCGGGGTCGCACTCCTCACCGGTGTCGCCCACCTACTCGGCCTCCTCCTCGCAGACTCTGGTCTCACCACCCTCCAGCTCCACGTCACCGCTGGCATCCTCGCCGCAGTTCTCACCCTTGTGCACGCGAGGCAACGTCGGGTGCGGGCTCGTCCGGGCGACCTGTCGAGGCGGTCGCTGCTGCGCGCCGGTCTCGTTGCCGGTGCGGCAGGGGTGCTGGGCGCGGCCAGCCAGGGGGCGGGCCGGCTTGCCAGTCCCGCCGGAACCCGCCGCCCGACAGGGTCCTTCCGTCTTGCCTCGTCGTCGCCCGAGGCCATCCCAGTGACGTCGTGGCTGTTCGACGGCATACCCGTCGTCGATCGGGGTTCGTGGACGGTGACCGTCGCCTCGGAAGGGGACGCACGAGACTGGTCCGTGGCCGAGCTCAGCACGTGGGACGACCGTCAGCGAGCGATCCTGGACTGCACCGGCGGCTGGTGGACCGAGCAGGAGTGGAGCGGGGTGCTGGTCTCCAGGCTGCTGCCGGAGGGCGCGACGGGCAGTGTCGAGGTGACCAGCCGCACGGGCTACTCGCGGCGACTGCCGGTCACTCCCGACCTGATGCTCGCCACGGCCGTCGGCGGGACCCCGCTCGCGGACGGTCACGGAGCCCCCATGCGCCTCGTCGTGCCCGGCCGACGGGGATACCACTGGGTCAAGTGGGTGGTGCGAATCGACCTCGACGACCGCCCCTGGTGGACCCAACCGCCTTTCCCACTGCGGTGATCGGGCTCCAGCGACATCGCATGACCTGCGCTTGACCAAGAATTTACCCGGGCGGAAGGAGCGTGGTCGGCAAACCATAGAAATCGGACATAGCGACCACTAGCGTCATGGTCATTCCACTCCCGCTGCCGGAGGATGACCATGAGCCCGCTCGACCACCTCGCCTTCCTCGTTCCCGGCGTGTCGGCGCCCATGACCCGAGCCGGCGGCCTGCCCGGCGCGGCGACGCGGGCCCTGGTCACCGTACCGACCCTGCGGGTCCGTCCCACCGACCAGGTGATGGCCCGCGGTCAGGGGATCGCCCTCGTCATGCGTCAGGGCCCCGTCTCGGGCTGACCTGGGCGCCGAGCCCGTCCCGCCCACCCGCCACCCGCCCCCGCAGATGGGGGGGACCCTGCCCCCGCGCCCGGGGCTGGTCAGGGCGCGCTGCCTCACGCCACCATGGACCACCGGGCGACCTCGCCCAGAGGGAGGGTCCATGCTTCGTATCCGTCTTTTCGGCCCGACGACTCTCGAGGTCGACGGGCAGCCAGTGGCACTCGCCGGGCTCAGCACCAAGGCCCGTCAGGTCCTCGAGATCCTCGCCCTGCAGGCGGGTGCCCCGATGCCCAAGGAGCGGTTGGCCGATGTGTTGTGGGAAGGCCGTCCACCCGCGTCCCTCATCGCCTCCCTCGAGAGCTACGTGTGCGTGCTGCGCCGAACTCTTGCGCTCGGCAGCGGCCGTGACTCGGTGCTGGGCACGAGCTCGCAGGGCTACCAGCTCGACCTGAGCCGTTGCAGCGTCGACGTGCTGGACCTGCGTCGAGCGTGCGCCGGGGCCGCTGGTGCCAGTGCGGTCGAGGTGGTGCGGCTGGCGCACCACGCGGTCCGGCTCGTCGAGGGAGGACTGCTCCCCCACGAGCCCTACGCCTCCTGGGCAGTCAACGCCCGGGCCCAGGTCGGCAGTGACATGGGGCGGCTGCTCACCCGGGGTGCGCAGCTGGCCAATGCCCTCGGTGACGCCGAGAGCGCGGCACGGTTCTCGCGGGTGGCCATCACCTACGACGGACTCAGTGAGCAGGCCTGGCAGCAGCTGATGCGAGCGCTGTGGTTCTCCGGCCAGCGCTGCGAGGCGCTGAGGGCATATGCCGATCTGCGCGCCGCCACCATCGACGGACTGGGCGAGGAGCCGGGACAGGAGAGCAGGGATCTCTACCTGGCCATCCTGCGTCAGGGGGCTGGCCCCGCGAGCTCGGGCGACGAGCGGACGGAGCTGAAGATCCTTCTCTCGTTGCTGCGCCAGGCCCTCGACGGCGTCCCCGGGGTGACGGCCCCGCCGCTGGACGCCGACCTGGCGACGGCCGCCGTGCGGGTCCTGCAGCTCGTCGCATAAATTTGGGTTGAAATAGGTGTTTTAGGCACGTTGCGTATGGTCGATTCTGGCTATTGCTGCACCCCTGAGCCAGGTCGACACTGAGGTCAAGTGGTTACCGACCACACCTCGGGGGAGAGCATGAGCACCATTGCGGCGTCACGGCCAGTCGACCTGGCGGTCGAGACTTTGCGCACTCGGATCCTGGTGATCGACGATCACACCGTGTTCGCCCAGCTGTTCTCACGAGCCCTCGACCAAGAGGGGGATCTCGAGTGCGTGGGCACAGCCCATGACGTCCGGACCGGGATCGCCATGACGGAGTCCCTGGAGCCGGACCTGGTGGTGATGGACGTGCG